>CANHRS010000021.1 GCA_947463445.1 Flavobacteriia bacterium
CTTCACGGAATAAGACATAATGCTAACATCTGAAAAATTCGCTTGATCCAAAGCCTCACGAATATACCCTACTCGTCCATCCATCATATCCGAAGGTCCAAGTATATCTATTCCAGCTTGCGCTTGAGCAATTGACATTTTTGCTAGAATTGGAAGTGTTTCATCGTTGATAATTTTACCGTCGCGAACCAATCCATCGTGTCCATCCGAAGAATATGGATCCATAGCCACATCACTCATGAGTACGATTTCAGGAAAACGATCTTTCAAAGTACGAATTACATCTAAGTAGAAATTATCCGAAGCATAACTATGCGAAGCAATTGCATCTTTCAAACGCTCTTCAATCGCAGGGAAAAGTACATACGTATTGATTCCTAATTCCAAACATTTCTCCACTTCAGGAAGTAACTTATCTATACTCCATCTAAAATTATTAGGCAACGATTTAATTTCCGATTTAATCCCTTTTCCATCTTGTAAAAAGATAGGGTAAATCAAATTTTCAGCACCTAATTTTGTTTCTTCTACCATTGCTCGAATGGCAGCGTTTTTACGATTTCTACGAGGACGAATTAACATATGAGTGACAGTTAAAAGTGACGAGTGATGAGTTACGAGTAACGAACGAAGTATTCTTGTAAAAAACAAAAGACTCTAATAAATTAAAGTCTTTTGTCTTTTTGTCTTGTATCAAAAGACTATTATATATTTTCAATGATAATTGCAGAGGCACCACCACCACCATTACAAATTGCAGCACCACCGTATTTTGCGTTATTTTGTTTTAACACGTTTACCAACGTCACTAAGATTCGTGATCCTGAGTTACCAAGTGGGTGACCTAAAGCTACCGCACCACCATAAATATTTACTTTTTCAGGGTCTAAGCCTAATATTTTAACGTTTGCCAAACCTACTACTGCGAACGCTTCATTGAATTCCCAGAAATGAATATCATCTTTTTGTAAGTTTGCTTTAGCCAAAGCTTTATCTACCGCCTTTGCCGGTGCAGTTGTAAACCATTCTGGCGCATGTGCTGCATCCGCATAGGAAATGATTTTAGCAAGTGGTTTTAAATTATATTTCGCAACCGCTTCCGCTGAAGCTAACACCAATGCTGAAGCACCATCATTTAACTTAGAAGCATTGGCAGCAGTAATTGTTCCTTCTTTATCAAAAGCAGGACGTAGAGATGGGATTTTATCTAAAAAAACATTTTTGTATTCTTCATCTTCTCCAACTAATATTGCATCTCCTTTACGTTGTGGAACAGAAACTGGCACCACTTCATTTGCGAAATGCCCGTTTTTCCATGCAGCTGCTGATTTTTTATACGAATCAACAGCAAAAGCATCCTGATCTTCGCGAGTAACATTATATTCTTTAGCACATAACTCAGCACAATTACCCATCGGAACTTTGCTGTATACATCTAATAAACCATCTTTGGTAATTCCATCTAACATCAAAATATTGCCAAATTTCGTACCATTTCTTCCATCGATATAGTGTGGTGTTTGCGACATATTTTCCATACCACCAGCAACAACTAGATCATTGTCACCAGCTATGATGGATTGCGCACCTAACATTACCGACTTCATTCCGGAAGCACATACTTTATTAATGGTTGTACTTGGAACGGTATTCGACAAACCAGCTTTTAATGCAGCCTGACGAGCAGGAGCTTGACCAACACCAGCTTGCAATACGTTACCCATAAATACTTCTTGAACATCTGCAGGATTGATTCCAGCTTTATCAATTGCTCCTTTGATAGCGGTAGCCCCCAAATCAGTAGCCGATACACTTGAAAACGCACCTAAAAAACTCCCTATTGGTGTTCTAGCTGCAGAAACGATATATACTTCTTTTTTGTTCATAGATTCAAATTTTGATGGCACGAATATACTAAGAAAGCATCTAAAATATAGAAGACTTTTTGAATTAATAAAATTGATTATGAACAATGAAAAGTGCGTAATGGTTAAAAAAACATATACGTAATTAAGGAATATATAATTACAAAAAAAGTCCCTAAAGTAAACCTTAGGGACTTATATAACTAGGAATGCTATTATTTATGCTTTTAACAACCAACCAAATTCATCTGGGCTAACACCCGACTTTAGTTCATTCATGTATTTCTCGATTTTCAAAGAAAATTCTCTCGTTTCAATTGCTGGAAGCACATAATCTTCACCTCTAAATCCAATTTTATGGATATGCGCAATTGTAGCTGCTGTACCCGCACCGAATGCCTCGGTACACGATCCATCTTTTATAGAAGTAATTACCTCTTCCACCGTAATTTTACGTTCTTCGATTTCATACCCCCAATGTTTTGCAACTTCCAATACGCTTCTTTTTGTAATACCACGTAAAATTGTATCACTATCTTCCGAAGGAGATAAAATTTTACCATTGATAACAAAAACAATATTCATCGTACCAGACTCTTCTACGAATGTATGCGTTTTAGCATCTGTCCACAACAACTGATGATAGCCTTTTTGTTGTCCTTTTTTAGCAGGATACAAAGAAGCACCATAGTTTCCAGCAACTTTTGCTCTACCTACACCACCTTCAGCAGCACGCGTATAATGTTCTTCGATTAACACATTCACTGGCTCATTATAATAAGCACCAACAGGACAAGCGAAAATGATAAATTTGTATGTATCCGATGGACGTATACCAACAAATTCATCCGTAGAAAACATAAATGGACGAATATATAAGGAATAACCAGGTTTATTTGGAATCCAATCTCTTTCTAACTCTACAAATTTACGAACACATTCCACAAAAATTCCTTCAGGAATAATTGGCATGCATAATCGCTCACAGGATTCAATAAATCGTTTAGCATTCATTTCAGGTCTAAAAATCAATAAATCTCCTGTTGCAGATTTATTCGCTTTCATACCTTCAAAAACAGACTGTCCGTAATGTATTGCTGAAGTTGCAGGATGAAAAGAAATTGGACCAAAAGGAACAATTTCAGGCTCTTGCCACTCTCCATCACGATACTCCATAACAAGCATATGATCTGAAAACATTTTTCCAAAGGGAAGATTTTCCCAATCTACTTTAGAAATCTTAGATTCCGTATTTGTAGTAATTTTAAAATTTACTGTTTGTTCTAACATAATCTGTGCGTGTTATACTGCGAATATATGAAAATAAAATAAAAAATTTCATCTACGCCTTTAAAAACCCTTATAAACTTTGGAAAGAAGAAAAAATTAATCGTAAGCAACTTCCTCTGAAAGAATAAATTCCTTTTCGCTTTTCGCTATTACAATGGATGCTAAACAATTCCCTAAAACATTTACACTTGTACGAGCCATATCCATTAACGCATCGACAGCTAATATAACACTTGCTTTTTCCACCGGCAATTTCAAATAAGCAACTGCACCCGCTAGAATTACGAAAGATGCTCCTCTAACACCCGCAACACCTTTGGAGGTTAACATTAAAAGCAAACCTATGCCTATTTGTTCCCCAATAGACAAATCTTTCCCACACATTTGCGCAACAAAAATGGTCGCTAACGAAAGATACAAGGTTGTTCCATCTAAATTAAAACTATACCCGGTAGGAATTACGAAGGATACCACTTTTTTCGAAGCACCCAACTTCTCCATGTTTTCCATTGCTTTCGGAAGGGCCGCCTCACTACTAGCGGTAGCAAAAGCTAAAGAAACAGGTTCTGTAACGGCTTTTATAAAACGTTTAATAGGTATTTTAGCCATCAGAGCGATAGGCAATAACACACAAGTTATGAAAACAATTAACGAGACATATAATGTTCCTACTAATTTAAATAAGTTCATTAATATATCAATCCCGGATTTTGCAACCGTACTTGCTAAAGCGCCAAAAACTGCGAATGGCGCAACATACATGACAATATCTGTAAATTTGAACATCACTTCACTTAGGCTTTCACACCCTTCCAACATTCTATTTTTGTGTGAAACATTCGTTAACATACTAATCGCAACCGCAAAAATGATAGAGAAAATAACAATTTGCAGTACTTCGCCTTCTGCCACTGACTTCGCAATATTTTCTGGGAACATTTCTACTAAATGATCTTTAGCAGGTTGTTTAAGTAAATCTTGCGATTTTTCTAATGCTGCAGATGTTGTCTCTACTTTAACTCCTTTTCCGGCCTGACTAATGTTTATTGCTAATAATCCAATTATCAATGCAAAGGTTGTAACAATTTCAAAGTATAAAATACTTTTTAATCCCATACGACCCAATTGTTTTAAATTACTATGTCCGGCAATTCCTATAACTAAGGTGGAGAAAATTAATGGGGCAACTAATGTTTTAATGAGTCGTAAAAAAATCGTGCCTAACTTCCCTAAATCTTTAGCAAATTCGGGAAAATCAATACCAACTTCAATTCCTAATATCATGGAAGTAAATATCCACAACGATAGTTTTCGCTTTTTAAATGTCACAAAAGTAACTAAAGCCAACACTAAATAACGTATTGATTTATAAATATATGGATTAGAAATTGGAAGTTTTGATTCAATAAAAAATAATGCTCCGAATAGTAAAAAACAGGAAACATACGTAAACATGGAAGTAAGAAACTTCATAAGTATAGTGTTTAAAATGAATGACGTAAAGATACGAATATATAATTTGAAAAAGGATTGCATTGCAACTACAAAACATCTAACAAACAATTAATAATGCTTATTTTTATCCTATAAGGACAAACTTGATACATATGACACTTCAGATTGGTAGATTTAAATTATTTATTATCAGCGTAATTTTACTTTTTCTTTTATTTTTTGCACCAAATTTACGCATGTTAGTCATCGGACAAAAAACCGATGGTACAGTATTTAAATTGAGTGCATTTACAGCGGGTGAGCACAATTCACGGGTAAATTTTATTGCGGAAAACAAGCTTGAATACCGATTTGAAGTTAATTCTAATGTAAAGGGAACGGCTACAGTAATCTACGATCCTAAAAATCCAGCGGATGCATACTTATTCAACTTTATGAATTTCGTATTAGAAAAAATTATATTTAGTTTGTTAGCCGCAATTCCATCAACCATATTTGTTTTTTTCTTTTTGAAAAAAAATCAATACCTATTTATTGATTTAAAGCGTTTTAAATTCAGTAAAGGGTTAAAAAAATGGACGGAAGCAGATGCTGAAAAATTCACACAATTAACATCTGAATCACTTAGTTATACTGTTAAACCATTTGAATTTTCCTATTTAGTTAATCCAGATGTAAAATTCACAAACAAACTCATTACTGTCACACTTCAATATTTATTTATGAATAAGTATATCGAAATTACTACAAAATTGGTGCAGGTTAATAAAACCGATGATAAACAAAAACCAAGACCTTTTGTTCGATTAGGCTCCAACTATACAAAAGAAGTGAATTTAACACCCATTGAACGCGAATTATTAACTATTTTTTCATCCAATGAGAGTTTGAGATTACATGAAATCCGAATGAAACTGCAACAAAAATTTGGTCTAGAATTTGAAAAATTTCATTCGGAAGTAGTTAAACCTTATTTTGCAAAATCTGAATTATTCAGTCAAGGTAAGACGAGTGAACTTGGAAAGCAAGTATTATCAGAAGTGAATAATCGTATCTTATTCATTGAAAAACATCTAGATAGCTTAAACACTGAACACCTAGTTGCATTATCCCAATTATTAATCAACTTGCATGCTTGTTGGTTATTTATTCCTACCGAATCTTTTGATAAAATTAAATCCGCATTGATTGAACGAAAAGAAGAAATTGATTCTGATTTGATTGCGAAAATCTCCTCTGCATATCAACGAATATCCATTAATTAATAGTGATTTTTCACTACTTAATTCTTAGAGATTGCATCAATATGCTTCCTGACTTTTCTTTTTCAGTATTTTCTTCTGTTCAGCAGATAATTTCAACCCTCGATTATCATTAAAATTAAAATACTTAATACTTGGCATCGTCCATATTTCATTCGATACTGACTTCAATTTATTAGCATGGACATCCAAGTGCGTTAGACTTACCAATTCAACAAGATTTGAGGGTAAGGTAATTAACAGATTATCGTTTATATAAAACTCTTTTAAATTAACTAAATTAGAAATCGTTTCTGGAATATTACTTATTTTATTAAATCCTAAATTTAAAATTTCAAGAGTAAAAAGTCGCGTAATTACGTCAGGAAACTCGTGAATTTCCCAAAATGTCATCTCCAATTCCTTTAGGTTTTCTAATTGCGAAAAACTTTCATCCAATTTCACTAAAGGGTTAAAACTTAGATTTAAATACACCAATGCTTGCAGTTTCGAAATATCTTTGGATAATTCTTTTATCCCATTTTCTTGTAAATCTAGTCGTGTAAGATTAACTAATTCACCTATGGAGTTGGGGATTACAGTTATTTTATTTCTAGACAGGTTGAGTGTTTTTAGACTTACATTTGCATTTAGAACTAAAGGATATAACACAAAGCGATTAATTGAAAAATCCACCCCTTCTAAATTTTTTAAATTAGCAAAAGATTCTGGCAGATTAGCAATTCTATTATTACTTGCCGCTAACCAAAAAAGTTGCGACATATTCCCAAATTTTTCAGGAAGAAAGTTGATTTTATTGATAGAAACGTCTAATTCTTTTAAATTTTTTAGTTCACATAATGCATTAGGCAGAACGCTCAATTGATTATGACTAACATTTAACGTTTTTAAATTTTTAAGTTTACCAATAGCTTCGGGTAATTTACTAATGTTATTAAATGAAACATGTAGATAATGTAAATTGACTAATTTACCAATCGATTCCGGCAGGACAGTCAACTTATTTTGCGCTAAATTAAGTTCCTCTAGGTTTGTGAATAAAGAAATTTCTTCTGGTACCTTTTTTAATTTAGTGTAACTTAAGTCAAGTTTATAGACATTTGGAGCGTTTTTTACAGCATCATGCATATTGGTATATACCCTATCGCGTTGTGCATTACAAAGTGTAATCCAAAACAAACAAGCTACTAGGAGTAATATTTTGAACATAATTAACTTAAACCAATTCTACGACCAATAACTTTTTCCTGTTTTGGTATAAACCAAAGTAAAATAAATCCAATCAAAAAGAAAACTCCGATTGAAATCACAGAAAATCGTAAGTCACCTGTAACTGCTTCTATGATTCCAAAGAAAAATGTTCCAAATACAATCCCAATTTTTTCGGTCACATCATAAAACGAAAAATAACTTGCATGATCTTTAGTTTCCGGTAAAAATTTAGAATAAGTAGACCTTGCAAGCGCTTGCACCCCTCCCATTACTAAACCAACCGTAGCGGCTAATACATAAAACTGGACTGGTGATGTTATGAAATAAGCACCTACACAGATCCCCAACCAAACTGTAAGCGCAAGCATTAATGTTTTAATATTTCCTATTTTACTTGAGAGTCGCGACATACAGAAAGCGCCGATCGCACCTAAAATTTGAATTAATAAAATTGCGATTATTAATCCAGACTTTTCTCCTCCATTTGGCCAATCTATTTCCTTAGAAGCAAAGATGGTTGCCATGAGCATCACCGTTTGAACACCCGTATTGAAGAAGAAAAATGCATACAAATATTTTTTTAATCGTTTTGTTTTTTTGAATTTTCGATAGACAATATATAACTCTCTGAAACCACGCCATAATCCTCTTTTTGGTTTTCTACCGTATACATTATTTGGTAATACACGGTATGTAAATTGACTAAATACAATCCACCAGATTCCGACAAACACAAAACACCATTTGGTTGGATACCCTAATACTTGAATCCAAATTAGACAAAGTACAAGAAGTAACATAGAACCAAAATACCCCATACTAAAACCGCGTGCAGAAATTTTGTCTTGGTCTTGTGGCTCAGCAATTTCAGGTAAAAAGGCGTTGTAAAAAACTAAACTATTCCAAAAACCGATACTTGCGAAGAATACAGATAACATCCCTAATTCTATATGATCTGGATTAAACCAGTACAACGAAATACAAGCTAATGCGCCGAGATAACAAAAGAAACGCATAAATTTCTTTTTACTTCCAGTATAATCTGCTATCCCTGATAACATTGGGGATAGAAAAGCAACCACTAAAAAAGAAGCAGAAAGTACAAAAGAAAGTAAAACAGAATTCGTTACGTTAATTCCCAAAAAGTCGACTTTAACAGCTACTCCATCTGGTAAATCCAATTCCTTTGCTTTATCAATCGTAGTTTTAAAAAATCTTGCTTTAAAATTATTCGTAGTTACCGTATCATAAAAAATTGGAAAAATTGCAGAAGAAATTACAAGATTATACACCGAGTTAGCCCAGTCATAAAACACCCAACCTCTAATTATTTTTTTATTTCCTTTTTCCATTATTTTAGTTGAAAGATATAGAGACAAAAGATGAAAGACTTTTAGAAAAAAAATTAGAACCTATAAATAAATCTACAAATAATTAGGTCTTTGCTCTTTGATCTTTCCGTCTTAGTTCTTTTTAATCATTTACATATTCTTGTAAGTATGCGAAACCTTCCGTTAATTCACCGTCTAAAGTAGTTTCACTACCTCGTCCGATAATATTATCCGGATCACCATTAAAGAATGTAGGTAATATAAATTGTATAAAATCATTTCCAAAATCTTCGGAAGCATCTTTTGGTAATTCGCAAGGTAGGTTATCCACTGCCATTACTGTAATTACTCCATCTTGCTGAAAATCTGATTCTTCACCAGTTTTTGGATTGTACCCATAAATAGGATCCGCTATTGTACTTGGACGTAAGGTAGAAGCGATAGGTCCTGCAATATCACATGAAATATCCGCCACTACTTTCAAACGTAAATTCTCTTTTTCCAAATCTTCTTTCGTCAATAAATTTGGTGATTTATTCGACCAAAAATGACACGCAACATACATATCCGACTGATTAATGAACGTAGGGAGAGTCGATTTATAGTCGGTCGGATTCATATAAAATTCCTTTTTATCAAACTCTTTACCATCTTTTCGTGCATAATAATCTCCCACTTCTAAATGGGTGAAAACTGCTTGATTAAATTCTTTCGCCAAAAATTCATTTGGAGCAACTTCCATGATCGGTAATAGATGTAAAATCTCACGTGCACCAAACCCTACTCTACCAAAACCAGTTGCAACAACCTTTGTATTTGCTGGAAGAATCACTTTTTTTAATTCCTCTTCTAATTCCTTACGGTCATGGCATTCCGTGGCTTTTTTGAGTGTATATAAATTATTTTTTAATCCAAAAGCTCTAAAACCATTATAACAACCTACAATACCGGCATAACGACCAAAACCAATTAAACGCTTGCCTACTTTATTTTTAAGAACTTCATAATCAATTAATTGAATCTTTTTAACGAGAATTTCTTGTAGTAATTTTTTATTGTAGGATTGTTTTTTGATTGTATGCGAAAAAAACATAAAGCGTTTATTCGGAATCAATGCTGTAACAGGAACTTCTTTTACCCCCATTATTAAATCACATGCTGACAAATCTTCTTGAACCAAGATTCCTTTGTCCGTGTATTGGTTATCAGAAAAACTTCTGATCGGACTAGGTTGCACAATAATTTCTACCTGAGGATATTCCGCTTGAATTCTTTGACATTGTTCTGGCGTAAGTGGTACTCTAAAATCAGCAGGTACTTTTCCTTCTCTTATTATTCCAATTTTAAACTTTTCCATATTTTATATAGTTCCCAACGGTGTTGGTAATAAATAATTATCTATAAATTCTCGAACGCAACCTTGTCCACCTTTCAAGGACAAAATCACATCTACTTGTTTTTTAACTACTTCCACAGCATCAGCAGGACATGCAGAAAAGCCTGCTACACGCATAATACCTAGATCATTAATATCATCTCCAAGGATAGCGACCTCCTCGAATGAAATTTGCATTTCCTCCATCCAAGATTCTAACACGGAAATTTTGGAATCACGACCAACATAACATCGTTTCATTCCAAGCATTTCAGCGCGTTTATGCACCAACCCACCTGTAAATCCGGAAGAAATAATTCCTACTTCTACCTCCCCTTGTTTCACAACTTCGATAATCCCCATACCGTCTTTGGTATTGAATTTCTTCTGTTGATCTGCGTTTTCAGAGAAAATCATACCACCATCAGTCATCACACCATCCACATCCAAAATAAGCAATTTTATTTTAGCCAATTTTTCTGTCAAATACTCATTTTTATAGAGCGATTTGAATAAGAGCGCATGTAAATCTAATTCGTATTCTTCTGTAATAGCTTCTAACTCCACCAATGGAATTTCGGTCACACTTTCCACTTGAAAATCAGCTAAAAAAGACTCGAAATCTAAACCAAATTTAGCACATAGTCCACGAATATTTTGTTCTAAAAAAACCATTTATACAATGTTATATCCTACGCTTGTTGCTACAGGACGTAAAGAAGAGATTAAACTTTCAAATTCAGGATGATTCAATTGTTGGGATGCATCCGATTTTGCAACCGATGGATCAGGGTGTGCTTCAATCAATAAACCATCTATTCCCATTGCTACACAAGCACGAGCTAAATCCGCAACACCATAGGCATACCCCATTGCATGACTTGGATCTAAAATGATTGGTAAATTAGTATGCTGTTTTAACCAAGCAACACCACATAAATCTAATGTAAAACGTGTACCAGTTTCAAATGTTCGAATTCCACGTTCACATAAAATAACGTTTGGATTTCCACCTGAAAGTACAAATTCAGCTGCTTGAACAAATTCTTGAAGTGTTGTTCCAAATCCGCGTTTGATTAATACCGGCTTTTGCGTTTTAGCACATGCACGCAGAATTCCTTGGTCATACATTGCTTTTGCTCCAACTTGAATAACATCAGAATACGCAATAACTTCCTCAATATGTGTAGCGTCTCGAACCTCTGTAATTACCGTTAGTCCAAACTCTTGACGCATTTTTGCTAATAGTTGTAAGCCCTCTAAACCTAAGCCTTGAAAACTATATGGACTAGTTCTTGGTTTATAGCAACCGCCACGCAATACATTTAATCCTAAACCACTAATAAAACTAGCAGAAGTTCGAATTTGTTGTTCACTTTCTACTGAACAAGGTCCACCGATAATAACGGTATTTTTAGTATCACCTCCAATCAACACATTACCAAACTGTACGGTACGTTTTTTTGTTAAAAATTTACTCGAACCTAATTGTAAATCGTTTGCAAACACCCAATTATTTGCTGTTTTATCCACTAATTGACTAGGCACTTCCTTAACACCAGATCCAGTTATTAAGTAATTTTCACCTTCATAGGAAATGTGAAAAGCTTGTATTTCTGCTGCTAATTTTATTGCTGCTTGTTCTGTAATATTATTTTGTAATTGAAGTATCATATTTCTCCTCGAATTAGGTTCACAAAAGTAACAATTCCAACCGCTTTTTTGGCTTCATCCAACACCGGTAAATACGTGATAGGAAATGCATATTTTTTTATAAGTTGAAGCATCTCATTGACAGTAGATTTCTCTTGAATTCCAACTGAATCTCTATTAATCATGGATGTCACATTCAGATTTGTTAAATCATCTATAGAATTAAGTAAAGACTTACGTACATCTGCATTAGAGACTAAACCAACAAATTCATTATTTTCACGAACTACTATAGCAAAACCAAGCTTGCCTTTTTCAATAGTTTCAAGTATAATTTTAAAAGTTAAATTGCTTTCTTGAATAACCGGCGTTTCCGCTAATGGAATCATAAAATCACGTAACACAAATTGAGATTCAACATTTCTTTTGGTAAGATTCATTAAAGCATGTCCAATACTCGGTCCATTAAACAAATATGAACCAGATACAGAGCTGCTTACCCCCATATTTCTCAATATGAATGAAACCTCGCCATTCACCCCACCATCTACGTGAATAGATTTTGTTGGATATATTTTTTTAAAATTTCGGATTTTTGAGAAATTAAACGTATCGAACACCCCCCCACTTTGACCTGGAATTGTTGCCATTACCAAAATAAAATCAAAATCTTCATACTCTTGAAAAACAGCTACATCCGTTGGTGTAATTACAGCTAAGCCTTTTTTTCCTGTAAAATTGGACGGAAACTCTATTTTTTCTTTTAATTCCTCGTATTGAAATGTTACATATTCTACTGGATTATCTCTAATTAAATCCTTGTATTTACTCGGATAAGGGGTGATAATATGTAAATCAATTGGTAGGTCGCACCAAGTTCTAATTTTTTTTATATCCTCAAAAACAGAAACATCGTCATTACAATCTACATGTAATAAATCCACCTGATGCGCTACTAAATCTAAAACAACGTCTTTGAGTGGACGTTTTTTATCACTATATATAGATGCAGAAATTTTCATTGTTTAAAATTACAAAAATTAAGCTAAAAAATTTAGAAATCTACTACATCTCCGCTAGTATTTCCCGTAAATAACTAATCACTATTTATTTACCTAAGATACGTTCATTTTTTTCTCGAACTATCTTGCGCGCAACCAATCTAATGTCACGCGGTTAAATTCTTCTGCCTGTTCGATATTAACAATATGTCCACAATTTTCTACCACAGCCATCGTTCCATTTGGTTCTAAGACTGCCATTTTTTTAACATCTTCAATAAACATATGATCCTGTCTTCCTGAGATAAATAAAATAGGAAGTCCATGGGGTTGTTTCTGATAGCGTTTAAGTAGACTATCCAAATAGCGTGTAATTCCAAACCAACGTATAAATTCAGATTTCTTCATTTTTTTTGCTTCATGAATAAATACCGCGCGCGATTTAGCATGATTTCTTCTGGGAAGTATAATAACTGCAAATAAGGTGTATAGGAACATGAACGGCACCACTTTTTTAAGCGTATTACCCACCACAATTAAAAAGCGGGAGAAATTAGTAAGACTAATAATGGCGCCTGACATAATCATCGAATTAATACGTAAACTATTTAATTCAACTAGTTGACGAATTAGA
The DNA here is from genome assembly GCA_947463445.1 of Flavobacteriia bacterium. Classification (GTDB taxonomy): domain Bacteria; phylum Bacteroidota; class Bacteroidia; order Flavobacteriales_D; family Crocinitomicaceae; genus CANHVK01. The sequence goes on from CANHRS010000021.1 coordinate 13,079, forward strand.
ATTGTTCCAAGGGAAACACCAATGAAATTTGCGCGCTCTATTTTATTTAAATCCAACACATCGTAAACTTCTTGAGCTATGGAAGGAAAAGAATAAATCAACCGTTTATTAACCGATTCATCCACTTTTGTTCGTCCGTGTCCACGTAAATCAATCAATAAAAGATTGTATTCCTTACGATATGTGTTTATTTGTTTAAACCAAATGGTCGAACTTCCACCTGCACCATGGATAAATACTACCCAGGGTGCACTTGTGTTTTCGTGTTTATATAAGATGTGATGTAACATCTATTTACAATAATTCATAACTACCCATGTATAATTCAAATGTAAATTACATATTTCTTCTATACTGTCCCCCTACCTCAAACAAAGCATTTGTAATTTGACCCAACGAAGAATGTTTACACGCTTCCATTAAGGTTTCAAAAACATTTTTATTATGAATAGCAGCTAACTGCACATCGCGTATCGTTTTTGCTGTATCGTCTTTTTTGAAATCGTGTAATGCTTCCAACATTGAAATTTGATATTGTTTTTCCTCTTCGGTAGCACGAATTACTTCACTTGGAATAATCGTTGGTGAACCTTTAGAACTCAAGAAAGTATTTACTCCAATAATTGGATATTCTCCAGTGTGTTTCAATGTTTCATAATACAAGGATTCTTCTTGAATTTTAGAACGTTGATACATCGTTTCCATTGCTCCTAGAACGCCTCCTCGTTCTGTAATACGATCAAATTCAGCCAATACCGCTTCTTCAACTAAATCAGTCAATTCTTCAATAATAAAACTTCCTTGTAATGGATTTTCGTTTTTCGCTAAACCTAACTCACGATTTATGATTAACTGAATCGCCATCGCACGACGCACAGACTCTTCTGTAGGAGTTGTAATCGCTTCGTCATACGCATTGGTATGTAAGGAATTACAATTATCGTAAATCGCATATAAGGCTTGAAGTGTTGTACGGATGTCGTTGAAATCAATTTCTTGTGCGTGTAACGAACGACCAGAAGTCTGGATGTGGTATTTCAACATCTGTGCTCTAGGATTCGCTCCGTATTTTTTCGCCATTGCTTTCGCCCAAATTCTCCTAGAAACACGACCAATGACCGCGTATTCTGGATCGATACCATTGGAAAAGAAGAAGGATAAGTTTGGTCCGAAATCATTGATATCCATCCCCCTACTCAAATAATACTCCACAAAGGTGAATCCATTTGCTAAGGTAAATGCCAACTGCGAAATTGGATTTGCGCCCGCTTCTGCAATGTGGTAACCAGAAATCGATACCGAATAGAAATTACGTACTTTTTGATCGATGAAATACGCTTGTACATCCCCCATTAAACGCAATGCGAATTCTGTAGAGAAAATACACGTGTTTTGCGCTTGATCTTCTTTTAATATATCTGCCTGAACCGTTCCACGTACTTGTGCCAAGGTATCCGCTTTGATTTTCGCGTATACATCTGCAGGTAATACTTGGTCACCAGTTACACCTAAAAGGAATAATCCTAAACCATCATTTCCTTCCGGTAATTCCCCTTGGTAACGTGGACGTTCCGTGTTTTTCGCTTTGTAAATTGCTTCAATTTTCGCATTTACTTCTTCCGCTAAACCGTTTGCGTGAATGTACTTCTCACAGTTTTGGTCGATTGCAGCATTCATGAAGAATCCTAACAAGATTGGCGCAGGACCGTTAATTGTCATCGAAACCGATGTTTTTGGGTCGCTCAAGTCAAAACCTGAGTATAATTTCTTCGCGTCATCCAAACAACAAACAGACACCCCGGAGTTACCAATTTTACCATAAATATCTGGACGCACATCTGGATCGTTTCCATATAAAGTTACGGAATCAAATGCTGTAGATAAACGTTTTGCGGGCATACCTAAACTCACATAGTGGAAACGTTTATTGGTACGTTCTGGTCCACCTTCCCCTGCAAACATTCGCGTTGGATCTTCTCCTTCGCGTTTGAATGGGAATAAACCTGCTGTATATGGAAATTCACCCGGAACATTTTCTTGTAAATTCCAACGTAAAATATCTCCCCATGAAGTATATTTTGGTAAAGCGATTTTAGGAATTTGAGAACCCGACAAGGAGGTAGTATGCGTTTCTAAGGTCAATTCTTTATCGCGTACTTTGAATCTGAAAATTGGATCTTTGTATAAAGCCTTTTTTGCTTCCCAATTTTCTAAGATTAATAAATTCTTAGGATCAATATTTAATTTTTCAATTTCAAACGATTCTTGTAATCCTTTAACAATTCTGTCTTTATCGTCGATGGATAATTTACCTACCGTTTCAATCGATTTTAGAAGTCCAAATAATTTATTCGCTACTTCCACTTGTTGGTTCACCCATTTATCGTATCCACGATTATTCTCAGAAATTTCAGACAAATAACGTGTTCTATCTGGCGGAATTACAAAGATTTTCTCGGACATTTCATCCGTAACTTGGAACGAAGATGTAAGTGATGCAGCTGTTTTCTCATTCATTGTTTGAATGATTACCGAATATAAAGTATTCATTCCTGGGTCGTTAAACTGCGATGCGATGGTCCCATATACAGGCATATCATCTGTGTTTTTGTCCCATAAATTATGGTTTCGTTGGTATTGTTTACGTACATCACGCAAGGCATCCAAGGCACCTCTTTTGTCAAACTTATTCAATGCAATTACATCGGCAAAGTCCAACATATCAATCTTTTCTAATTGTGTCGCAGCACCATATTCTGGTGTCATCACGTACAAAGAAACATCCGAATGGTCTAATATTTCAGTATCCGATTGACCAATTCCAGAAGTTTCTAAAATGATCAAATCGTATTTTGCTGCTTTTAAAACTAAAATTGCTTCTGCTACGTGTTTCGATAAGGCTAAATTGGATTGACGCGTCGCTAACGAACGCATGTACACACGTTTGTTTTTAATCGCATTCATACGAATACGGTCACCCAATAACGCACCACCCGTCTTACGTTTCGAAGGATCCACTGATACTACTGCAATGGTTTTTTCTGGGAAATCTAACACAAAACGACGCACCAACTCATCCACTAACGAAGATTTACCAGCTCCACCTGTTCCAGTAATTCCTAGTACAGGAACCATCGAGTTTTCAGCCAATTTATGTACAGCATCCAACATTCCTTTCGATTCTTCTGGATAATTTTCTGCTGCAGAAATAACACTTGCAATCGTTGGAACATGTTTTTGCTCCAATTTACTTAAATCCAAATTGGTATTATTTCCCAGCGGATAATCACTTTTTTGCACTAGATCATTGATCATACCTTGCAATCCCATGGATCTTCCATCATCCGGATGATAGATACGTGTAATTCCATACCCTTGTAATTCTTCAATTTCAGAAGGTAAGATTGTTCCTCCACCACCTGCAAAAATCTTGATGTGTGGCGCACCTTTTTCTCGCAGTAAATCGTACATGTACTTCAAGTACTCGTTATGTCCTCCTTGGTAGGAAGTCATTGCAATCGCTTGCGCATCTTCTTGAATCGCACAATCTACTACTTCTTCCACACTGCGGTCATGCCCTAAATGAATTACTTCACATCCAGTAGTCTGGATGATACGTCGCATGATATTAATAGCAGCATCATGTCCGTCGAACAATGAAGCAGCGGTTACAATTCTAACTTTATTTACTGGTTTGTAAGGTGTAATTGGATCCATAATTTGTTACTTAAAGTAAGTGGACGCTAAGATAAGGAAAATGAGTGACGTGTTACGAGCGACGAGGGAAGAATATTAAAATGAACTTCGACTACTGTAAGAATTAAGAAGATATAAAATTATGCAATTTCGGAATAAAACTTATGTAATTTCGGAATTTTATCTATGTAATTTCGGAATTTAAAACAATTAATTAATCTCAAAATATTAATTATCAAATAAATAAATCACTCAACTTACTCCAAGAAACAATTTCTTCATTTGATCTTTTCTGATTTAATTCAGAAGTGTTTACGAGGTAATGATTGTAGGAATATCCTTCTGTGTCATCCAAGTAATGTAAGGCTTTTAGATATTCACTTTTAACCGTTTGTGATGCCTTCATTTCCAAACAAGACACTGTTACACCATCTACTAAAAGCAAATCAATTTCATTCCCGTTGCTATCTCGCCAAAAGTAAAAATCCTGAGCAACTCCTTTGTTTTTATGTGACTTCATCAATTCCAAGATGCAATAATTTTCAAATAACGCCCCTTTGTAGGTGGAGAGCACCAAATCTTCCGGCTTTTTAATCCCTAATAAATATGCAACTAATCCTGTGTCATAAAAATACAACTTAGGCGTTTTAACGATTCGTTTTGAAAAATTAGCATACCAAGGAACCAAGGTAAATGCGATGTAACTCGATTCTAACAACGACATCCAACGCTGTACCGTTTTACTATCGACACCTAATTGCTTGGAAATACTAGAAGCATTGAACAGTTGTCCGACATGATGCGCCAACAAGGATAAAAACTTTCGAAACAGCGCTAAATCTTGCACGTTGATAATCGTTTTCACATCGCGCTCGACATACGTACGAATGTAAGCAGGATAAAAGTCACGTGGTTGAATCTGTTTATCATACACACGGGGATAACTTCCATTAAAAATAGACGTAAAAACATCTTGTTGTTTTACGGTTTCAATTTCGTCTTGTGCTAAGGGTAGCAATTCCATTAAGTACACCCTACCTGCTAAACTTTGGGTGATTTTTTCTAACAACAAAAAATTTTGCGAACCACTTAACACATACTGCCCTGTTAGTCCAGAATCATCGACAATTTGTTGAATGTATGAAAATAACTGCGGTGCATTTTGCGCTTCATCGATGATAACATATTTATCATAAATTGCTAAGAATCCACGCGGGTCACTCAATGCAAATTCTAGATTGTCTGGATTTTCCAATGAGACATAGCGATATTCCGGAAACACTAACTTTGCTAAAGTCGTCTTACCCGATTGTCTAGGTCCTGTAAATACTAACACCGGAAACTTTTCAGCCATCTCCAGCATCTTGAATCGTGCGTTTCTTTGTATCATGTTTCAAAGGTATAATTTTTTATGTAATTTCGGAAAAAAGTTTATGTAATTTCGGAATTTTATCTATGTAATTTCGGAATTTATAAAATAAACAAAATATAAAAAGACAATTTTAAATTGATTTATACCGTTCTATTTCATACCTTTAATTAAACAAAAATCATGAATACATTCATCCTACACGAACCCAACCGAGAATTGACTGAAGGGTACTTTACTGCTCTTATGAAATACTCCGTAGTTTTCTTCATCGCATGGAAACAAAGCCCTGAAATTGAAGGGTTGGTGATAGAATTAAACAAACACATCGCATGAAAATAGGAAAATACCGTCATTATAAAGGAAAAGAATATGAAGTGTTAGGAGTTGCTACACACAGCGAAACCCTAGAAGAATTGGTAGTGTATAAAGCACTTTACGACATCGAAGGGAAGGGAAAAGATTCGTTATGGGTACGCCCAAAAGGGATGTTTGAAGAAGAAGTGGTAGTGGATGGTGTGGTTCAGAAACGTTTTGAATTAATTGATTGACAGATTACAGATTGACGGATTAGCAGGTTGCAGATTGACGGTTTTAGGTTTTAGGATTTTAACCATTAAGAAATTTAGAAGATAAGGACGAGATGAAAAGATGGGGTTGAGTAAATTAAGGCATAAACTTCTTCTTATGATATATTCGTCACTCGTCACTTACGTCACTCGTCACTCATTTCACCGATACAATTTCCTATTTCACAGACAAAGTACCCCAATATACCTATTTAAGTTTTTACTTTGTAGGAGTTTATCGAGTTTTGCTTCATAAACTTTAAAACTATAAACAATGAAACGTATTGCAATTTTTGGAGTCCATTTGAGTTATTGGATAATTTACTTTTTAACAACATTTGTATTATTTGCTGTAATAATAGCATCATTATCAAAATCTATTGGAGATACTGGTATTATAAGTTGGAGAGACATTTTTATACATAATAATATCCTCCCACCTTTATTAGGATTTTATTTTTTTTACTTTGTTGTTTTTCCAAGTCTCAAAAATAAAATCAAATGGTACTATCTTTTAACCTTATGTATCGGTATCTGTCTTTTTGTGAGTGTAATTGAAGCAAGTATTTTATATTTTTCAAACTCATCGAAGCGAGTTAGTAATTTATCAAATAAAGAGGGGCAGCAAGTTTTTTATTTTATTCTGTCTTCGATTGTTGCCTTAGTTCACGGAATCCTCGGACTTTTTATGCGTGCTTTCTTTGACTGGTTCAAACTACGTAAAGAAAAAGAGCAACTAACCGAACAAAATCACCAAATAGAATTAGCATTAGTGACTGCACAACTAAACCCTCATTTTTTGTTTAATTCGTTAAATAATATTGACATTCTCATCCACAAAGACCAAGAAAAAGCATCTAATTATTTGAACAAATTATCCGATATTTTACGTTATATGTTATTTGATGCAAAAGCGGAATACATGCCATTTGACAGCGAACTTCATTTTATTGAGAAATATGTAGCTCTACATCAATTGCGCGCCGCTAATTCCGATTACGTAAAACTTACTAATGAACTAGAAAACACGCATGGTCAAGTGGCATCCTTGGTATTTATTCCTTTCATCGAAAACGCCTTCAAATATTCATCGACCTACAAAGAAGGAAATGCGGTACAAATTGTATTCACCTCCCAGGAAAAGAAACTTTCTTTTGTATGTAAAAATCGAATTACGCAAACGAACGAACCGTTCTCAAACTCCAATGGACTTGGAAATGAGTTACTCAAAAAACGCTTGGATTTGATCTATAAAGAAAATTACACACTCGATATACAGGAAGAGAATGGTTATTTTTGTGTCGCACTGACAATACCGTATGAAGCAAATTAGTTGTATAATTGTAGAAGATGAGCCTTTGGCAATGGAGCGCATGTTGCAGTACGTTGCTAAGGTTCCTTTTCTATCGCTTGAGGCGCATTTTGACAATGGCATGGATGCTTTATTGTACTTAAAACAACAAAACGTTGATTTGTTATTGTTAGACATTAATACAGGAGAAGTTACAGGAATACAACTGGCTGAACAACTTGCAAAAGAATGTGCAATTGTATTTACTACTGCTTATCCTGAATTTGCGCTCAAAGGTTTCGAATTGAATGTGACCGATTACTTATTAAAACCTTTTGCCTTCAACCGATTTTACACGGCGATGGAACGCGTGCAACAATCACTCTCTCACAAGCAACAACACATAGCTCCTACCAATTTATTTATCAAAACGGAATATCGTTTGGAGAAAGTAGCTATTTCAGATTTGAAATTCATTGAAGGGATGGGAGATTACCGTCGTATACATTCCTCTCAAAAGAAAATTATGACGCTTCAAACATTCAAAGAACTGGAAGACGAGTTGAAAGATACATCAGTCCTACGTGTACACAAATCCTACATGGTGAATCTAGACTTTATTGAAGGTATCGAACGAGATAGAATTATGATTGGTAAAGAATTGATTCCAATTTCAGAAAAGTATCGCAAAGTATTTTATGAACGGATAAAGTAAAAGTTTATCGTATTTTTGAAAACGATACCAAATAGAACACTAAATTTCGAAAGTTAAAACGAAAAACTTATTGTAATCTAAATAAATTCGAAATAATTTTCAATAAAAATCGTTACAAATACATGCTAAAAATTAGAAGTTTAATTCAATCATCCCCTTTCAAAAGTCTAGCGATACAATTGAGTGGTTTTGCATTATCTTTTTTAGTCAGTATCGTTTTAACTAATTTATTTGATGCTAAAATTTATGGAGAATACGTATTAGTTTATTCTACATTAGATATGTTCGCTGTTTTTTCTTTGATGGGATACAATCAGTTGTTTTCTATTGAAGTTCCTAAACTCAAAACCGACCAAGCAAGATTTGGTGTTTTTAAAATTGCTACCCGAAAAAGTTTTATTAATTCCATAATTATTGGTTTTGGAATTTTACTTTTTGGAATTTTTTATCCATTTCAAGAAAAAAACATTACTTACTTACTGATTTCCTCTGCCTTTATTTTACCAGTTATTAGTCTAACAATAGTAAATACTAATTTTTTATACAGCATTAAAGAAACGATTTATCCGCAAATAAATGATAAAATACTCAGAATTATACTCTTCATCGCATGTGTTTTTATTCTCGCACAATTTTCAAGTTCCATAGTAGTGGTAATAGTTGCGTTTTTATTTTCCAATACATTTACATTTTTAATTTCCAATTTTTTACGAAAAAAAAGAATTAATTATCCGAAAACCATATATACAACACCATCAAAAAAATTCAATAATTCAATTTATTTACTCCTCATTATCAACTCCATAAATCTAATATTTTCAAAAACAGACGCCTTACAAATAGCTTATTACTTAGGTTCTGACTTTGCTGGTGCAAATAATATTTACATGAAAATGTCTCAGATTTTACATTTAGTCATGAGTAGTTCATTATTGATTTTCAGTCCGAAAATATCGAAAATAATTGCCCAAGAACGATTTGATATTGTTCGAAAAGAATTAAAAAAAGTGTTTCGTTTCGCGTTACCATTTGTTATTATCTTGTTAATCATAGTAGTAACATTAAGTCCAATTTTCCTTAATTTTTACACATCAAACATTTATAAATCTCATAGTTACAGTATAACATTATATTGTCTTTCTGCACTATTGAGCATACTAACCGGACCAGCTGCGATGATTTTACTATTATCTAATAAATTAAAAGCGTTAATTTTTGGGTTTAGTTTGGAATTAATTCTCAATCTAATTTTAAACGCCATATTAATACCACGGTACTCTATCGAAGGAGCTGCTTATGCAACGATTCTTAGCGAACTAGCCGTAAATTTATATTTTGCCTATATTTGCTCCAAGGCTTTTAAGTTAAATACCTTGTTCTTCGGAAAATAATTGAAAATGAATATTGCTATCTTAGAAGTTGAATGTTGTGCAGAAGTATTATGTTCCACTATCTTACTATTTTATTAATTACGTATCACGCAGATTATCAATGTAATTTAGCCCAAAGTATTTTTAAATGAGTGTATCATTAAGCATAAAACTACTTACCAATCTTCAGATTGACAAAAAACGTTGGGATGAAACCATGGAGTCCGCTCACAATGGAATTGTTTATGGATATGCTTGGTATTTAGATGCTGTATTTCCAAATTGGACTGCCTTAGTATCGGAAGATTACACATATATTTTTCCGATAACCTCAAATCGTAAATTTGGTTTATCATACTGGTACTCTCCAATTTACACCATGCAACTTGGTCTTTTTTCAACGCAAGAACTGACAGACGAAGTGCTACAGCTATTTTATGGGCTACTACCTAATTCTATTGTTTCATTTGACTTTAGTGTAAATGCTAAAATTCAACAAGTACCATATGGCTTTACTACACACATAAAAACATGTCAATACATTAATTTAACTTCTTCCTATACCGAATTAACAAAAGCGTATTCAACCAATTTAAAACGAAATCTAAAAAAAGCTAACAAAGCAAATTTACGCATTGAAGAATCGCACGATATAGCATCTGTTGTCTCAATGTTTCGAGTTCATCGAGGTGAATCTTTAGAAACTGTAACTCAAAAAGATTATGAAAAACTGTTCAAGGTAATTCAGTATGCCTTGTTCGTTCAAAAAGGTAAAATTTACCAAGTATATCTCGAAGAAGAATTGTTAGCATCTTGTTTTTTTTCATACGCTAACAATCGAATTATCTACCATAAAGGTGGTGTAAATCCAAATGGAAAAAAACTTGGAGCTATGCATTTTTTGATCGATTATATCTTGCAAAAAAACGAACAAACTTGCTGTGTTTTCGATTTTGGAGGCTCTTCGATTCCTGCTGTAAAACAATTTAATAGCAACTTTTGTAAATCTGAATATACCTATTTACAACTTCAAAAAGGAAATCGTTGGATTACTCTAGGAAGAAAAATAAAAAATTCGTTATTTTAAAGCGAAAATATCTGTTACGCCAATAGTTCTTTCCACCGTAAATCCTTCTGCATACCTCACTCCTATTGCACGGCCCATTTCAGCCATTCTACCAGAAAGAAAATCTAAAAAATCTTGTCCAGAAATAGGCGTTTTCGGACCTTCTTGATCAGGATTAAAAAATTGCGTTTTATAGGCTAATATAGACTGCATTTTTTGTTCATAGAAATCGGTTACATCCACCACAAAATCTGGTTTTATATAGCGATCTTGAATATAATGATACACTGCTTTTGGTCGATATGCCTCTTGATTTAAACCATTATAGGAAGTTTCTATTTTTGTTAATCCAGCTAAGAAACATGCTTCAGAAACTAATTTACTTCCTTTTGCGTGGTCAGGGTGACGATCTTCTGTCGCATTGGCAAACACGATTTTTGGCTGTAATAATCGAATTTGTTCTACAATTTTCAGTAAGTTTTCTTTCGTGTTTTCCAAAAAACCATCTTCCATTTTTAAGTTATGTCGATAACTTACCCCCATAATTTCAGCAGCATCGCTTGCCTCTTGATAGCGCGTTTCAATAGTTCCTCGAGTACCTAATTCACCTTGTGTTAAATCGACAATTGCAACTCTTTTTCCTTGAGAAATAAAAGTACAAAGTGTACCTGATGCTGATAACTCTACATCATCGGGATGGGCTCCAAAAGCTAGTATATCGTACTTGTTATCTATCATTATTTATTTTCCGAAATTAATTTATCAATATCCGATTTCAATTTGGGTAAATGATTTATCAGTATGGACCAAATGTTTTCATCAGAAATACTATCATATGCATGTATAACTTGGTTTCTTAGACCGATTATTGATTTTGCATTTGTAATTTGGTTTTCAAAACTAGAATCTTGTTTTATAATACGATTTACTGCTTCTCCAATTATTTCTAATTCTCTTTCAGTTGCTCTTTTTAAAACTATATTGTTTTTGTATTCAAAAAAGTCTTTTGGATAAATTGTAAAAAAAATATCTATTTCGTTGATAGCAATTTGAATATCATATATCCATTTTAAAATTCGTTCATCCATAGATTAATTCTTTATTTCTATTGATAGAATTAATCAATACTGGATTTTTTAGTGTTTGTTCTTCTAACAAATCAATTTCTCGATTAAACAATTCATTTAATTTTTCTTTTAAAATCAAATAGTTATCAAAATATAAAGAAAGTTCGAATGGTTTAAATTTTACTAAAAAATCGATATCACTTGTTACTGAAAATCTATTTGTAATTGCAGAACCAAAAACATACAATTTTTCTACATTGTGTAATTTACACAAGGTATTAATTGCTTCTTTTTGATTTTCTATTGAGAACATATTGCAAATTTATAACCTAAAATCTTAAAGCGCTAATTTATTTTTTTGTTTTAAAAATTTTAAAAGATATCTTTTTCAGAATTTCATATCCTAGTAAATAAAAAGCAAACTTAATAACAAGTACAAGCGCAACAAATACAAATGAAAATTGACTATTTTCTATAGTTTTAACATACGATTCATTTAAGTCAGTTGATGAATTAAAGACACTCATCACGAAATTAATTGATATTAACATTATTAATAGAATTGGAATCACAATTGTACAAAATACATTTTGAAACAATATTTTTTTGAAAGACTTTTCTTTTAGTTTATCTGAATAATATTTTACTCTATCGGATGATATAATCGAAAACAAAGCAAAGCATCCAATGGAATAAAATATCCAATCTGGAACTTCTGCTAATCCTTCACCTTGTGCATAGGAATGTAATCCAACCAAATAAAAGTTCACACCGAAGAAGGTAAAGATAATCGCTCCATAACTCCAAAAACTTACGAGGTTAAATGTAAACTTACTTGCTAAACCAGGAATGTAACGTAAGTGTAATAAGATAGCATAAACTAATACGGAAACCAAAGCCCATGTCTCTTTTGGATCCCAGCCCCAGTATCTACCCCAGGATTCATTTGCCCAAATACCACCTAAAAACGTACCAATGGTCAACATAAACAAACCAATTGTAATCGTTAATTCTGAAATTGCAGTGATTTCATTAATTTGTTTGGTGATGCGTTTACCGTTTACGGAAGTTCTAAAAATATACATGATTTGATTTAGGAAACCTAAAATTGCTCCCAAACCAAGGAAACCATAACTACCTGTAATGATAGCAACGTGTATCATTAACCAATAGGATTTTAATACTGGTTGTAATGGCGTAATTTCTGGATCCATCAAATTTAATTCAGTAACAAACAAAATGAAGAAGGATAAAATGGCTGTACCTGCTAATACAGCTCCATTTTTACGGGAGAATATAAAACCAGCTATCATCGCAACCCAAGAGATAAACACAACTGCCTCATACCCATTACTCCATGGAGCGTGTCCGGAAATATACCAACGCATTCCAATACCTATTCCATGATAGATAAAAATGACACCAATCAAGAGAATAAAAGGCATTGAAATTTTCTTGAATTTTTTATCTGTATTTTCAGTCGGTGTAATAAATACACGAATAAAGTAAATCACCAATAAAATCAATCCCAAAACAAAATAACTATACATCGTATTCTTGAAGATATTCATTTTATTATAGCGGATTTCCATATTTACCATCGTTTCAGAAGGTACAATTTTCTTAGAAGTTACTCGTTGGAATTTTTTAAGTGCATTCAGATTGTCTAAGGCTAAACCATAAGAATTAGTTTCTTTTGACTTAGCGACAGACATTAAATAGCGCATTGCAAGTTTAGATGACGTTGTGTCTTTTTGCATTAAACTCATATCCAATGGCACATACCAAGCATTATTTGGATCATTTTTTAATGGTATGATTTTCATATAGGTCCATTGAAAAATGGAACCGACTACTTGAAAACGCTCTACTAACTTGATTATTTTTTTATCAAATTCAGAACGTTTAGACTCCATTTTTTGGTGCGCTTCATTGTATTTTGTGATCCACTTAAAATTTCCTTGTTTATCCACTAATTCTTGATAACTCACACATTTCTTAAGTTTTAAAGGTTCTCTTAATACCGAAGGAACAGAAATTACAGCTTCTTTAATCCAATGCGGTGGATACATGTGCATACTAAACACCGTTTGAACAGCGTTTTTATCATTAAATTTATTTTTTCCGTAAATCTTACGCAATAAATTATCACAAAGGGTATGAATAGGCACGATTCTACCATCATAATCTTGAACTAATAAGCTAGACAAGTCTTCACTATGTTCTTCCGACATAATATGAAAAACATCTTTCGGAGCTTCTTTCGCATACTTATGTCCTGCGTGTTCATCCTGCGCAGTTACATTAAACGAAATCAAACCAGTAAATAAAATTACAAGTACACCAATGTTTTTAGCTTTGGATTTTTGAATAATGCCTAATAATTCTTTAAATCGACCTACAGGAGCAAATAAAGACATAACCATACCAATCATTAATAATAAATACCCAAAATAGGTAATGTTTGTTCCCCAAAAGTCATGGTTTACACTTAATTTGGTTCCTTTTTCATCTGCATCATAACTCGATTGAAAAAAGCGGTACCCATCGTAATCCATCACGTGATTCATAAAAATTGTATGGTCTTTTGTGTATTTTTTTTCTGGATCCAAAACGGTTACATCACTTTCAAAAGAAGATGCAACGTCAGAACCCGGATACCTAGCTAAACGAAAATCTTCACATCCAATTTCGAATGGTAAATAGATTTTTGTAGAACCATATTCCATTTCGTAGGTTAAACCCTCAAAATTAAACACGGTATGTTCTGGTATTTGTCCGATACCTCCAATTAGTTCTACTAGTTTGGATTTTGCGCCATCTGTAATTTTTACAGTTACTATATCTACGCCAACATTTTTCTTACCGGAAGACATTTTCACCATTTTAGCATGAGGAATTTCTCTTTTAAAAACAAATTGTTGTCCTGCAACTACATACAATGTTGTAGGTAAGAATGGAACTAAAGTATCCGTTGGTATTTTAGTAAATGCTTCCTCAGGTGGGTTTTGTCCAGACTGTCTGTATTTCATCATACTAGCCATTGGTAAATATTGTATTGGTAATTTTGATTTTACCATCAATTTTCCATTGACTTTCATAATATCTATACCGGGCATTGCATTTTTCTTCTCGTAGGATAATGCATTTTCACCAACCATTACAAAACCATCAGGAGCAATGTAGTTAGATTTCATTCCGTCGGTAACTACTTCTAATACACCTGACTTAATCGTATCGTGGATCAACAAAGAATCAATTTGTTTCTTCTTAAAGTCTACATACTCTATGGTAATCGGCGTTTTATGGTTTGGAAAATCTACATCAAATTCAAAATCATTACTTGTTTCCGCAGATAAAAAAGTTTTTTGGTTTACTTCATATTGTTTTACACGGTCATTTATTCTAAACCAAATATGTGGATCAGATGCATAAATGAAATTACTTGTTTTACCCTCTCGTATCGACATTAAGCCTTCAAATCCAAAAAAACGGGTAACTCCTGCTCCAATCAAAATAATGATGAAAGAAAAGTGAAAAGTTAACATTGCTATTTTTTCGCGACGAAACATATTATATCGGAAAATATTGACAATTAAATTCATAGCCAAATAAACCAACAAAACCTCAAACCATCTTGCATTATACACTAAAATTTTTGCAGTTTGAATATCGTATTTTGATTCAAGAATAGTTGCCCATCCAATTGCAACTAAAAAAACGAGCATTGCAAGTGCCATTAATCGCATGGAAAACAGTGGAGTTAAAATTTTTCTCATAATGTATACATTAATAATTAATTTTTTTTGACTAATTCCATTGGAAACTATATGCTTAGAGAATAAAATTGATAAAAAATCAAATTCAATTAGCTAAACAAAAAACTTTTAGAATCCTATTATTTAGTTGTTTTCTACCCTAGTAAATAGAAAAATCCACAGTCGTTAACTATGGATTTTCTGTAATTATTCATTTTATTTCTTCGTAATCTACGTCTTTCACATTGTCCGGTTTAACATTTCTCAAAATAGAAATCTTCCCTTTATTTCGTTCAAAATGCGCTTTTTGTTTCTGAATTTTATCTTGATCTTCTCTAAATTTAGTTTGTTCGGCAATATTTCTTTTCGCTACAAGTAATTGTCCTAAATATTTTAGTACAACCATTGCTCCTAGAAGCATCAGAATCGTTTTGAAGACTCCTGAGACACTTGCCGTAACAACCATTTTATCTAGATAAGTGCATGTTACGTTCCGAATAAATCTTTGTAAAGAAAGGGTCTTTCAAATCTTTGATAAATCGAATCCCTTCACCTGTAGATTTCATTTCTGGTCCTAATTCCTTTTTCACATCTGGAAATTTTTCATAAGAGAAAACAGGAATTTTAATGGCATATCCTTCACGTTTAGGATTAAAATTAAAATCTTTCACTTTGGAATGTCCCAACATTACTTTAGTTGCATAGTTTACATATGGTTCATCGTATGCTTTTGCAATAAAAGGTACAGTTCTAGATGCTCTTGGATTTGCTTCGATGACATATACCTTATCGTCTTTAATTGCAAATTGAATATTAATTAATCCTTTTGTTTTTAGAGCAATAGCTACTTTACGTGTAATTTCTTCTATTTGAAGCATTACGAAATCCCCTAAATTATATGGAGGTAATAATGCATAAGAATCACCAGAGTGAATACCAGCAGGTTCTATGTGTTGCATAATTCCTATGATATACACATCTTCTCCATCACAGATAGCATCCGCTTCTGCTTCGATGGCTCCTCCAATAAAGTGATCTAATAAAATTTGGTTGCTTCCCATCTCACCGATGATATCCACAACGTGATGCTCTAATTCTTCTTTATTGATGACAATTTTCATTTTTTGTCCACCCAATACATAGGAAGGACGTACTAACAATGGGAATCCTAATTCATCGGATAAAACCAATGCTTGTTCCGCATCCTGCACAATTCCATATTTAGGGAAAAGAATGTTGTTTTCTTCTAATAATTTAGAAAAACGACCTCTATCTTCTGCTAAATCAAGTGCTTCGTAACTAGTACCTAAAATTTTGATCCCAAATCGGTTTAATTTTTCAGCTAATTTTAATGCAGTTTGTCCACCTAACTGAACGATTACCCCTTCTGGTTTTTCGTGTTGAATAATATCGTAGATATGTTCCCAGAATACAGGTTCGAAGTATAATTTATCTGCTGTATCAAAATCGGTGGAAACTGTTTCAGGATTACAGTTAATCATAATTGTCTCATAACCGCATTCTTTCGCAGCCAAAACACCATGCACACAACTATAATCAAATTCAATTCCTTGTCCGATACGGTTTGGTCCTGAACCTAATACAACTACTTTTTTCTTTTCTGATACAATACTTTCATTTTCATATTCAAAGGTAGAATAGTAATATGGTGTTTTTGCTTCAAATTCTGCTGCACATGTATCTACCAATTTAAATACACGTTTGATTCCCATTTCCGTACGTTTCGCATGTACTTCAGATTCTAAACAACGCAATAAATGAGCGATTTGTCTATCTGCATACCCCTTTTGTTTTGCAGTAAACATCAAATCTTTTGGCATATTTCCTAAATGGAATTTCTCCATTTTTCGCTCTAATTTGATTAAATCTTCAATTTGCTTTAAGAACCAAACGTCGATCTTCGTTTTCTCGTGGATAGTTTTAAATGGTATTCCTAATTTAATTGCATCGTAAACATGAAACAAACGATTCCAAGAAGCGAATTCTAAGGAATGTAAAATTTGTTCTTGATTTGTCAACTCTTTTCCATCTGCACCTAAACCATTTCGGTCAATTTCTAACGATTGACAAGCTTTTTGAAGAGCCTCTTGGAAAGAACGTCCGATACCCATAACCTCTCCTACTGACTTCATTTGAAGTCCAAGTTTGCGGTCAGTTCCTGGGAATTTATTAAAGTTCCAACGTGGTATTTTTACAATAACATAGTCTAGCGTTGGTTCAAACAAGGCAGAAGTACTTTTGGTAATCTGATTTTTCAATTCATCCAAATTGTAACCTATCGCTAATTTTGCAGCAATTTTAGCAATTGGATATCCTGTTGCTTTCGATGCTAATGCAGAAGAACGAGAAACGCGAGGATTAATTTCAATGGCAATAATATCTTCTTTTTCATCTGGAGATACTGCAAACTGTACATTACATCCACCTGCAAAATTTCCAATAGAACGCATCATTTTTATGGACATATCGCGCATTCTTTGGAATGTAGTATCTGATAATGTCATTGCAGGTGCAACAGTGATGGAATCCCCAGTATGAATCCCCAGTGGATCAAAATTTTCAATCGAACAAATAATAACTACATTGTCATTATTATCACGCAATAATTCTAATTCATATTCTTTCCAACCTAGAAGCGCTTTATCAATCATTACCTCGTGTATCGGAGATAATTGAAGTCCTCTTTCTAATAAGTTATCAAATTCTTTTGGATCGTGCACTACCGAAGCTCCTGCACCACCTAAGGTGTAAGAAGCACGAATACATAATGGGAAACCAAACTCTTGCGCTATTTCTTTTCCTTCCAAAAATGATTTAGCAGTTTTTTGTGGTGCCATTGGTACACCAATTTTACCCATTAGATCTCTAAATTCCTCGCGATTTTCCGTGATATCAATTGCTGCGATATCTACACCAATCATTTTAACTCCGTACTCTTCCCAAATACCCATCTCCTCGCATTTCATCGCAAGATTTAATCCTGTTTGTCCACCCATAGTTGGTAAAACAGCATCAATTTCGTGTGATTGAAGAATTTTAACGATGTATTCTGGTTCTAGCGGCCACAAATAAACATTATCCGCAACTAATTTATCTGTCATGATAGTTGCTGGATTAGAATTGATTAATGTTACTTCTATACCTTCTTCTCGTAAAGAACGAGCAGCTTGTGAGCCGGAGTAATCAAATTCGCAAGCTTGTCCAATAACAATAGGTCCGCTTCCGATAATTAATACTGATTTGATGGATTCGTTTCTTGGCATAAAATGCGCTTATTTAGATTTCAATTTTACAAATAGTTAACTACAAATTGAGCGCAAATTTAGCTAAAAATTATTGGTGAACAATTGAAACAACTAAAAATAAATTAACTATTTATCAACGAAAAAATCAATTTGTGAATAGCGAAATATTATTTTTTAGTTCTATTTCCTTACATACTTGAATTCCACCTGTATGAATAAATAATACATGTTTATTATCATATTCTTTGGCTTCTAGTTCTTGTAACATACCATAAAACGCTTTAGCAGTATAAATTGGATCTAACGGGAGTTTGTACACATTATAAATTTCTTGAATAAAACCGAGTAATTCAGGAGTGTATTTTCCATATCCTCCAAAATGATAATCAGGATGAACTATCACATCTTCAAGTAGCTCTTTTGCTAAGTCGTCTTGAAATAAAAACCATTTTAGTTTGCCAAACATTTCTTCAGACGCATCAAATCCTTTTAGGACTGGAATTACATGTAATTTACTATTGGCTGGCTTTCCTAATAAAAGTCCACAACTGGTTGTTGTTGTACCTTGTGCTACAAAAACTTCATCCACGGGTTCATTTATTTCTTTCCAAATTTCCTGACAACCAACCATTCCAAGATAATTCCCTCCTCCTTCTGGAACAAAATAAAAATTAGTATGTTCCGCTTTTACTTCGTCGATATATTGCTTGTCGTTTCTAAGTGCATATTCTTCTCTTGGTATAAAAATTAATTGCATTCCAAGTTCAGCACATCGCTTGAGCGTATCATTTGCATTTTTAGTTAATTCTTCTCCGCGAACAAAACCAATACTTTTAATATTTGCGCGATTAGCAGCGAATGCAGTTGCAAGTAAATGATTCGAATATGCTCCACCAAATGTAAAAACACCAGCGTAATTACCTTGTTGAACCTGTAATAAATTATATTTTAGTTTACGCCATTTATTTCCTGAAACTTCTTCATGTATCAAGTCATCTCGTTTGACAAAAAGTTTAATTCCTCTAGCAGTAAATCTAGGAATGTTTATTTCTTGGAGAATAGATAACGAGGTATCAAATAAGGGATGGTTTATTTCCATATTCATACTTCAAATATATTACAATATCACTGCCCGATTGTGTTTGTCAACAAAATAAATTCTACTTTTGCCAAAAGAAAATTATCAAATGAAAAATACAGCTTTAACAGAAAAACACATTGCGCTTGGAGCGAAAATGGTACCGTTTGCAGGATACAACATGCCTGTTCAATACGAAGGAGTGAACCTAGAGCACGAAACTGTGCGTAATGGGGTTGGTGTTTTTGACGTTTCTCACATGGGTGAGTTTTTATTAACTGGACCAAAAGCTTTAGATTTAATTCAAAAAGTTACTTCGAATGATGCCTCTACTCTAGTTGTAGGTAAAGCACAATATAGCTGTCTTCCAAATGGTAAAGGAGGAATTGTAGATGATTTGATAGTCTATAAAATGAAAGAAGAGCAATATCTTTTAGTAGTAAACGCTTCGAATATAGATAAAGATTGGGATTGGATTTCTTCGCATAATGATTTAGGAGTGGATATGAAAAATATCTCCGATGATTATTCATTATTAGCAATTCAAGGTCCTAAAGCAGCAGAAGCGATGCAATCTTTAACATCCGTAGACTTAAAAGCAATTCCTTATTATAATTTCGTAGTAGGTGATTTCGCAGGTGTTGAACATGTAATTATTTCAGCAACAGGTTATACAGGTTCTGGAGGTTTTGAAATTTACGTAAAAAATGATGCGGTGAATGCATTGTGGGACAAAGTGTTTGAAGCAGGTGCTCCATTTGGCATTAAACCTATTGGTTTAGCTGCTCGTGATACTTTACGTTTAGAAATGGGATTCTGTTTATATGGAAATGATATCAACGATTCAACATCACCATTAGAAGCTGGATTAGGATGGATTACGAAATTCACGAAAGAATTTACAGATGCTGAATTTTTGAAAAAACAAAAAGAAGAAGGAGTTACCCGTAAGTTAGTTGCTTTTGAAATGATTGACCGTGGTATTCCTCGTCATGACTACCCTATCGTTGATGCAGATGGAAAAGAAATTGGAATTGTTACTTCTGGAACCATGTCTCCTTCTATGAAAATTGGTATCGGATTAGGTTATGTAACTTTAGAAAATTCCAAATTAGATTCTGAAATATTTGTTTCTATTCGAGATAAAGGAATTAAAGCAAAAGTTGTTAAATTGCCTTTCTATAAAAATTAAGAACAATCTATGATTTTGAAACCGCATTGAGAGATGCGGTTTTTTTAGTTTATATCAAACGAAATACTTGTTACACGTTTGGTAACTTGTCCTTGTATCACCTCTTCTCTCACTAAATCTCGTGCTGTTTTATCATTAAAAACTTCTTCCAGGTTTTTTATGTGTCCACATGGGATATGATTGATTAAAGCCCATTCTAAAAACTCTGCTACCGTAAACTGTTTAACTGCTGGCTCCAGAAGTTTAGCAAGCGCATCTCGATGAGTAACACGGGCTTGATTTGAAATAAACCTAGTATCATTCAAGTATTGAACTAGATTTAATTTTTGAAGTAACTTCCTGAATTGATTATCACTACCAATTGCAAACGTAATCTGCTGACCATCCACTGTTGTGAAAATTTCGCCGTATGGAGCAATAGAAGGATGTAAGCTTCCAATTCTTTGCGGAATCTTGTTGTTCATTAAATAACTAGAAGCTTGATTGACTAGACTACATACAGCAGTTTTATACAAAGAAACATGTACGTCTTTTCCAATGCCAGATTTTTCACGTGCTAATAAAGCAAGTAATATACCTTCTTTTAATTGATGCGCAGTTAACACATCAATTAAGGCTACAGGCATTTTTATTGGGTCAGTTGTACTTAAACCATTCATTGACATAAATCCACTTTCTGCTTGCAAAATCAAGTCATAAGCTACCCTGTCTGAATCCGATCCAAAGCCACTAACACGACCATGAATTAAGCGTGGATTTATAGTATGTAAACGTTCCGATTCAATACCAAATTTGGAATAATCACTTGATTTAAAATTGGAAAGTAGAATATCCGCTTCTTTTATTAATTCTAAGAAAGTAGTTACATCTTTCAAATTCAATAAATCCAAAGAGATGTATTTTTTCTTGTAATTTACACTAGAAAAGTAAGCAGATATAGTATCCGTGTTTTCTCCTGTCACTTTCCACGTTCGGGTGACATCTTTATGTGTTGGATGCTCAATTTTAATGACATCTGCTCCAAGTTCTGCAAAAAACATACCTACAGATGGACCTGCAAGTACTGTTGAAATATCGATAATTTTAAGATGAGAAAGCATTATTGAACTCGTTTTACCACTACATGTGTAGTGCCTTTACGGATAAAATTCAATTTTTTTGCAGCTTTCTTGGATAAATCAATTAAGCGCTTAGCACTTTTAGGTAAACGATCATTTATTTTTACATAGACAACCGAATCATTATCCAAATTTTGTACACGCACTACAGATCCAAAAGCTAATGTTTGATGTGCTGCCGTGTATTTATTTTGACTGAAAATTTCTCCAGAAGATGTTTGTCTACCATGGAATTTATTTGCGTAATAAGAAGCATGACCCGACTCCAAATAACAATCTTGCTCTGGTAAAAATGAATACAAAACTACTGTAGTAAGTAATGTAAAAATGGACGTCCATACTTTCACGCATTTTGATTTCATAGGATGCATTTTAAGCGAGCGGCGAAATTAAGGGCATGGTCTTAAAAATGAATTCTAAATCTAGTGGATGTTATGAACATGAAAAATAAAGAAATTAACAGGTTGTCAACATATTTTTAAATAACACAACTTAAAAAACTTAAAATTAAGCACTTAAAATTTATTTCATTTTTAACAA
>CANHRS010000022.1 GCA_947463445.1 Flavobacteriia bacterium
AGTTAATTCCACCTGCTAATTCTAATTCATTATTTTTTCGTAATTGATTTGAAACCGTTAGTAGATCAACCGGATGTGTAGCATTGTGTAAAAATTCAATCGCCTTAAAAATGTAATAGTGTTTTATATCGTAAAAGCATTCTTGATGTAAAATGTTTTTTACTTCATCTACAACCTCTTTTTTAGCATCATTGCACCCAATACCGCTTCTTCGAAATCCGTTGCTTGTGGAGGAATTCGTCCAAAATCATTGAATTTTAATGGGCGTTTCGGTCCTTTGTCAGTTGCAATTTTATAGGTTGTGTTTTTTCGTTCCATGGTAATAATTTTTCACAAACCTACTTGCTAACCGCGCCAAAATATGACGCTCAATAATTAAACAAATAGTTCTGTTTTTTAATATCACAAAACCTAGCCATCTCTTGACATAGTCTCGATCTACCTTTGTCAAAACTTAAAACTAGAATTATGGCAAATTTTTATTGTATGTATTGTGGGACGAAAGCATCGTCTGTAAGTTCGTTAACTGCTTTGTCTTGTATGAGACATCCGAGTGGTAAAGGGAAACACCAACTTTATGAAGGAAGTGAGAAGTCGAAATATACCTGTAAGTTTTGTGGAACAAGTGCTGGTTCTATTAGTTCGTTGACGGCATTGTCGTGTATGCGACATCCGAATGGGAAAGGGAAGCATCAGCCAGCGATGTGAGGTGTTTTAGATTTAAATAAACCCACTTAGTTATTTTAGTGGGTTTTTTAAAGTCTAAAATTTAGCTTTTATATCAAGTTCTTTAGTTTACTTCATAGCGAATAACATGAATATTTCTGCACAATCTTAACCATAAATCAATGGCAGTTTGTGTTTCATCTTCTTGTTCGTTGAACCAATTTAGTATTGTTTTTGTAGTTTCTTGGAAGAAATATTCATCCGTTATAGTAGTTTGCCTATTTGTATCGTTAAAATCAAACTGTTCTAGAAAATTTCTACTTTTCGTTTGATAGTTGATAGAAAATTTAGCTTGACTCATTGGTAGGAATTTTTCAATGTGTTTAATAAGGATATAAAGTGTCATTAAGCGTTGTTGACCATCCATTAATTCGTTGTTATTTTCTTCATTTTTACTTACGACAATTGGTTTAAGATAATAATTCTCATCTCTTTCGATTTCTTGAAAATCATGGAGTAATCTATTTACTTCATCTCTCCAGTTATATGTTCTATGAAAGGCTGGGATATAAAATTCTCCTTCAAGGCTACAGACTAATTTGGTTTCAATATTTATTAGATACATTTCTGTTTTTTTTATGAATTACAAATTTTTCAAGGATTAAAAAATTAACTATAACAAATTTAAGGTGATGACTAGCCACGGCATGTCTTAGTTTAAGTGAAAAAATCTAATTTATACTAGGTCATTTCTTGGCTTAGTCTTCAATTAGTTTTGTCATATTGAAAATTTTAAAGTTCAATAGCGGAACCGAAAAGCTATATGATTAGGAAATACTTAATTTTTTTATTTTATGATTTTGTTAGATTTATTATTACCAGGTTTGTCTTTTTTCTTACGAGGAAAATTAATTGCAGCATTTATTGCGTTGATTTTACAAATTACAATTATCGGTTGGATTTTCGCTTCGATTTGGGCCATACTTGCGAGAAGAAATGCGCGTAATGCAAGACATTTAAGTGTGTTAGAACAGCAACTAATGAATGATAGAACTAAATAATAATTTAGAGAAAATATAGGCTTACAACGACACCTAATGACGTGTCTAAATCCTAAGTTTACTTTCAAAAAAACAATTTTATGGAAAATAGTAACAACACAAAATTTCTAGCTTACCCACAGTTTGAAAAATTTAATGAATTACCCTTTAAAGAACAGTTGAAAGAAATATTACACATACGAAAAGTATCAGAAGCTCTGTTTATGTTGGTAACTGGTGAAACTGCTTTGACTATAGGGTTGAAAAAACACGAACATTCGGTTGAGTTGCAATTTGAAACAAAACAGTTAGTCGTTGTGTTGCATAATGCGTTTTTTGATGAAGAATATCTGCGTTTAAAAGCCAATGCGAATGTGTTAATAGTGACCTTGGAGAATAAGGTAGTTGATGCTGCATTTGAAAAGGGGATTGTAATTAACTATGTTTCTGTTTCAGCGTTTAAAGTATTGGTCGAACAAAATGTGGGAGAATATATGAAGGTGTTGGTTGAGGGATGGTAAAGAAATTGTATATTAATTTATTATTCACAATAAAAAAACTTTAAAATTACTTACCAAAATCTTTTTTTTTATTAGATTTAACAAACTATAATATTTACTAATTATGAATGAGGAATTACGTGAAATCTATCAAACAAAATGGGATGATTTATCTACCAAATTAAACGAAATAATTACAGATTCAACACTTGATATTAAACCAGCAAATCCACTTCTTGTTTTTGTAAATGAAGAATATAAAGATGCTGATATTCGCATAATGATTTTTGGCCAAGAAACAAATGGATGGGAGGGTGATTTTCAAGATGATATCAATGTCAGTTTAAATTTATACAATCATTTTTATAATTCTAATAATTGTTTTTCTTATGGAGGGCAATTTTGGAATGGATATAATAGATTCTTAACATTATTAAAAAATAAGTATCCGGATAGGAAAATTTCTAGTATATGGAATAATGTAGTTAAAATTGGAGGCTCAGATTCTGATTTAAATTGTCCACCAGATTATATATATAATATTGAAAAAAATCATTTTAACGTAATTGAAGAAGAAATCGAAATCTTAAATCCAAATATCATATTATTTTTATCAGGACCAAATTATGATCAGAAGTTAAATAATATATTTAATGAATTAATTTTTTTACCTATATCTGATAAATTCACAGTAAGAAATTTAGCAAAATTAGAATATAAGAATCATAATAATATTTTTAGAACTTATCACCCAAATTATCTATGGAGAAACAATATTGATGACTATTTTAATGAGATTATAAATAAAATAATATTGTAAAGAGATATTAAAAACCTTAATCTAAAAATACTTTACTTCTATCTATATATTAATCTAAAAATAATTAATCAGCGTTAGTTGCTTAAAGGATAATTCTATGTTTTTGATTTGATTCCCTATGACAAACGAACTTTAAAAGTATAAAATAACTGAATCCCCCGCCACCACGGGGGATTTTTTTATTTTACACCGTCACATTTTGACCTACTCCCACTCTAATTTTAACATATAATTTATAATCAAACGATATGAAAGAATGGTCAGAACATCCTCGAATTACAGAACTACAGAATGAAATTGAACGACTAAATTTGATTCTCTATCCAAATATGCGTTTAAATGAGGAAACACCTTTATCGCTTAGTTTGGACGAATGGTTTGAAACGGATCCAACATTATCAGAAATAGAAATAAATCAGCATTTGCTCAAAATCAATTTCTATGATTTGTTTATTCAACTTCATTGTCATTTTATGAATTCTAACTCAATCCAAGAAATTAATTGGCGCGACTTACTTTTTAATATGTTTGAAATGAAAATGAATGGTTTTATGGATATTTTACCCTTAATAGAATATTTAAAAGCTTATAATCCAAATAATTGGTTTAAAGAAATAACGATTGATTAAAATGAATTTATTTTTCTTTTTCGATTGATTCATCTATTTTAATTAACTCAACAAATTTGTTATTGCTGTCATAATAATCTAGATAAGTATTGATTGGACCAGTACGAACGAGTAATATATTGTTTTTAATATTCGAAATCTCTATTTTTTTTAGAAAATTTTCTAATTCTTTAAAATTCATTAATAACAATTTATTGAATATTTCCGGTGATTTTTTTTCCATGAGATTAGCTTCTAAAAGAATATATTGGGTATATAAATCGAAATCTTTTGCTAATGGTATAATTGTAATATTCTTTATTTCACTTTTAGATATGTTTTTACATGAGTATTTCAATCCTTTTTCTGTTTTTACAAAGCAATTGTAATATTTTTCGTCAATATCATTTTGTTTTTTTGATGTACTTTGGTTTTTTACTCCCCATTCATAATCACAATCAGGACAAGAGTATTTAATACCATCAAAGTATGCATTATCGTTAAAACATTTTGGACAATTTACTTCCATTTTAATATTTGTTAATTAATTTATGTGTTTAAAAAACTATTTTTTGAATAAATGAACTAAGTAAGACTTTCTTCATTATTCTAAATTAAGCACAATATTCACTATCGTTTATATTTAGCTGTAAAATAATCAAACTACGACATATTTTGTCTTAGTTAAATTTTACTTTTACATTAAAATAAAGTAAGTATTATGTCAAAACGAGAATCTACTGCACGTTTAATATTAATCGTAAACAAGTTGAGAAAAAAATCTTCTTCCTTGAAAGAAATCCTTGATTATTTGGATGAAGAATCAGACTTACAAGGGTATAATTATCGAATTTCTACACGTACCTTTCAACGTGATTTGGAAGATATTCGTTCTTTGTATAACATAGATATTCAATATAATTTTTCTACGAAAGTCTATTACCTAGAAAATGAAGATCAACAGGATACCATGAAAGAACGTATCCTTGAAGCCTTTGATACATTCAACGCCTTGAATGTTAGCGATAGAATTTCTAAATACATTCATTTTGAAAAACGAAGACCCCAAGGAACAGAAAATTTGTATGGATTAATTCATGCGATAAAAAACTCAAAATGTATCTCTTTTAATTATGCGAAGTTTTGGGATGATTTTACTACTAAGCGAACGATCGAGCCCTATGCTCTAAAAGAATTTAGTAATCGCTGGTATGTCATGGGGAAAGATTTGAAAGATGGTGCAATTAAAACATTCGCGTTAGATCGATTGTCTGATTTCCAAATTTTGACAACTGCTTTTGAATACCCGACAAATTTCAATATCGAAAAACATTTTGAATTCTGTTTTGGTATTATTAGTCCGAATGACGAAAAACCTCAAAAAATTACCTTATCATTTGATGCACATCAAGGCAAATACATCAAAACACTACCACTACATGCAACCCAACGAATTATAAAGGATACGAAAGACGAACTTCAAATCGAGTTAACATTATGTATTACACATGATTTTATCATGGAAATATTGTCTTATGGGGATACCGTTGAAGTTCTTGGACCACAACGATTGATAGATGAAATCAAACAAATAGTAACACGTGCTTTGCAATATTATTCATGAGTCAATATTGATGGTACATATTCTTAATTTGTTTGGGGATGGAATTCAAGTAGTTGAACTATTCAGAAATAATAAGAAATATTTACATTCAATAATGCATCATACAACTTCTTTAAAGTTGGTTAAACGTGACACAATGATTCGAGGAGTAGATGTTCTTTTGGGGTGAGTTAAAAACAAGTTTCGTATATTTGCAACCATACAAAACCGATGAACTATGTGTGGAATAGCAGGATTTATTGATTTCAATAAAAAATCTACGGAAAAAGATTTACTTGCTATGAGTCAAACCTTGTTCCACCGTGGACCAGATGGGGGAGACCTACAGTTTTTTCAAGAACATAATTTTAGCCTTGGGTTAGCCCACCGTCGACTTGCAATTATCGATATCACCGAATCCGGAAAACAACCAATGTTGTTCAACCAGCATTGGATAACTTTTAACGGAGAAATTTACAACTATAAAGAAATACGTGCTGAACTTAGTGCCCTAGGACACTCGTTTACTAGTGATTCCGATACCGAAGTTATTTTACATGCATACACCCAATGGGGGGAAGCTTGCGTGGATCGATTCATCGGTATGTTTGCTTTTGTAATTTACGATATCCAGAAAAATGAAGTGTTTTGTGTTCGTGACCGTGCTGGAGTAAAGCCTTTTTTCTATTATCTAAAAGATGGCATATTCTTATTTGCATCTGAATTAAAAGCTTTTCATGCACATCCAAATTTTGAGAAAAAAATAAATTTAGATGCGGTGGCTGCTTTTATGCAATATGGTAACGTTCCTACACCACACTGTATTTTTGAATATACCACAAAATTAAAGCCAGGGCATTACACGAAGTTTTCATTGAATCAACCCCTGAGTGAAATAAAGCAAACCCAGTATTGGTCGGTATACGATGCGTATAATCAACCAAAATTGGATATTTCCTTCGAGGAAGCAAAAAAAGAAACCGAAAAAATTCTGCAAAGTGCCTGTGATTACCGCATGGTAGCCGATGTGCCGGTAGGTGTGTTTTTAAGTGGTGGATACGATAGTACCTGCGTGACTTCCTTACTACAAAAAGATAGAACGGAACCTTTAAAAACATACACAATCGCTGTTCCGGATATCGGATTGAATGAAGCAGCATTTGCAAAAGAAACGGCAAACTATTTGGGTACAAAACATACAGAAATTGCGTGTACGGAAAAAGAAGTCTTAGAATGGATTCCAGAATTACCTTTTTATTACGATGAACCTTTTGCAGATAGTAGTGCGTTACCTACCACTTTAGTGAGTAAAGTCGCGCGACAAGAAGTGACAGTTGCCTTAAGTGCAGATGCAGGGGATGAGGTGTTTGCCGGGTACAATCGCTACAGTTATTTATTGAAATACAGGAGTAAACTAGAACAAATTCCTGGTTTTGCACGTAAATCTATCGCGGGACTAATGAATGTTATTCCTTCGAATGCGCTTCCAATTCTAAAACACAAATACAATTTTCATAACCGTTATGAAAAATTGAAGGGGATTTTGAAAGATCCTTCGGAAGAAAATATTATGTTGAGTTTAAGTCAACAATACACGGATACACAAATGAAAGAAGTGATGCACGCTTCGTTTCATCGTTTGAATACAGCATATCAATCCAAAGAATTAGCGGCACAGTACTATTCGCCATTAGCTTATATGCAAGCAGTGGATTATCAAACCTATTTGGTGGATGACATTTTGCAAAAAGTAGATCGTGCGACAATGACCGTGAGTTTAGAAGGTAGAGAACCTTTCTTAGATCACCGGGTGATTGAATGGGCAGCTAAATTGCCGAACGACTATAAACTTCACCAAGGAAATCAAAAATACATTCTAAAAGAAATTGTACATCAGTATGTTCCAAAAGAAATGATGGATCGACCAAAAATGGGATTTGCGATTCCAATTGCAAAATGGTTGGCTACGGATTTACGTCCTTTAGTAGAAACGTACATCAATGAAGAGAAGATAGAATCCCAAGATATTTTTAATTGGGAGCATGTTTCCAAACTGAAGCATGATTTTTTAGGAGGAAAAAAAGAGTTAGATTATAAAATTTGGTATCTGTTGATGTTTCAGATGTGGTACGAAAAATGGATGAATTAATGAAGTCTAAAAAAGTTCTCTTACTTTGTCCGTATCCAATTGGAAAAGCACCATCCCAACGTTTTCGATTTGAGCAATACTTGCCTTTTTTGGAAGAAAATGGCTTTGATATTACAGTAAAACCGTTTATCGATTATCAACTTTGGGATTTACTTTATAAACCAGGATTATTTGCGCAAAAGACCATTGGAATGTTGAAAAGCACATTTAATCGTTTTGCTTTATTGTTCAATGTGCGTAAATACGACTTCATTTTTATGCACCGCGAAGCCATGCAATTTGGTCCGCCAGTAGTTGAGTTTATCTTAGCGAAAGTCTTAAGAAAAAAGATTTTGTATGATTATGACGATGCGATTTGGTTGAAAAATCACTCGGATAGCAATGCCTTACTTTCTTTTACAAAATGGTATTCCAAAGTGAACTCCATTTGTGGATGGGTACATACGGTACAATGTGGGAATCAATATTTGGCGGATTTCGCAAAACAATACAACCAAAATGTACATATTATTCCTACGACCATTGATACCGTTGGAATGCATAACAAAACCATTGATTATTCAAGGGAACGTTTAGCAATAGGTTGGACTGGTTCTCACTCTACGATGCATTACTTGGATATGATTTACCCTGTGTTATTGCGTTTGGAAGAAAAGTATGATTTTGATTTCTTGGTAATTTCCGATCGTAAACCAACTTTCGAGTTAAAATCGTTGGTCTACTGTAAATGGGATAAAATCAATGAAGTAGACGATTTATGTAAAATTGACATAGGGGTTATGCCTTTGAGAAATAACGAGTGGTCAGAAGGTAAATGTGCATTTAAAGGCTTGCAATACATGTCTTTAGGGATCCCTACGGTCATGTCGCCTGTTGGAGTAAATAAATCCTTGATCCAAGACAAAGAAAACGGGTATTTAGTCGATACAGAAGACGAATGGTACGATATCCTTGCGTATTTATTAGAAAATAAAGAAGCGCGTATGCGCATTGGTGCAAAAGGAGATGAAACAGTGGAGAAATACTATTCAGTGGAAGCTTTAAAAGCTAAATATCTATCCCTTTTTCAAGGTATGTAATAAATCCATTCCGACGCCTGAGGCTCTCGAAGGCGAGGCTCTCGAAGGCTATTTAAACCTACCAGACGCAATCACTTTCTCAATCCCTTCCTCCAATTGAATCAAATCACGATTTAATATTTCACGCATTTTAGAGATATCTGGCTGTCTACGTGTCATATCTCCATCTTTCAATGGTGGTAAATAAATTATTTTAGAAGTTGAATTTGTTTTACGAATAATCAATTCTGCCAAATCTTTAATCGTATAGATAATATCATTACCAACGTTATATACTTGATTGATTGTTTCATCATTTTCTAATGCACCAACACAAAATTCCGTATTGTCATCGATGAAACAAAAAGTACGTGTTTGACTTCCGTCTCCATAAATCGTAATATCTTCCCCTTTAACAGCAGCTGACATAAATTTTGACATTACAAAATCTTCACTTTGCTTAGGTCCATACGTATTGAAAAAACGGAAAATAGTATAATCTAAACCATATTCTTGTTCGAATGAACGAAAATAGGCTTCTCCAACGTTTTTAACTACAGCATACGGTAAACGTGAATTTAAAGGTGTAGTTAATTCATTTTGAGGTAAATGAACAGGTTCTCCATAGACTTCTGAGGAAGAAGAGAAAAACACACGTTTTACACCTGTACTTTTAGCTAAAGTCAAAACATTTTTAATTCCCTGAATATCTTCTAATACATGAATAGGATTATCTAATGTGCGAAGTACCCCAACCATAGCAGCATAGTGATACACATAATCAAATTGATAGGAAG
This sequence comes from Flavobacteriia bacterium, assembly GCA_947463445.1. Classification (GTDB taxonomy): domain Bacteria; phylum Bacteroidota; class Bacteroidia; order Flavobacteriales_D; family Crocinitomicaceae; genus CANHVK01. Next base: position 9,242 of record CANHRS010000022.1, read on the forward strand.
TCATTATAGGACTAATCTCATCCAGGTGATTAACGTCAGCAACAATAAATTTACAATTCGGATGATTTGGAATATTTTCCTTTCTACCAGTCAAAAAATTATCTACCAAAACAACATAGTTGTTAGGATTTTCTAATAATTTTTCTGCAGTAGAACTAGGTACAAATCCAGCACCACCTGTAATTAAAATTTTTGTCTTGTTGCTTTCCATCGTTTGGTTATTTGAAGTGCAAAGATATGTGTTTTTCGTTAATTTGATTTATCTAGTTTCTTGCGTGATGTTTTGTTCCCAAATCCAAGCAGAAGTTACCATGTCATCCAAGGTTTTTTCGGCTTTCCAATCTAAAAAATCGGATGACTTTGTAGTGTCCGAATAAATAGAAACAACATCACCAGCGCGACGTGGTCCCATTTCGTAGTTCAATGAAACACCTGCATTTTTCTCAAAACTTGCAATGGCTTCTTTTACACTAACGCCATCTCCAGTTCCTAGATTGATGACGTTGTAGTTTAAATCTGTTTTCCCTTCTACTAATATGTTCAATGCTTTAACATGCGCATTTGCAATATCACAAACATGAATATAGTCGCGGATACAAGAACCATCACGTGTTGCATAATCGAAACCATGTACATACATTTTGGCGCGTTTTCCTATAGCAGTTTGAGTGATGATAGGAATCAAGCTTGTTGTTGGATTAATTGGAGATTCTCCAATCAGACCGGATGGATGTGCCCCTACAGGATTGAAATAACGTAATGCAATCGTTTTAAAGTTTACGCCACATTTCGCATATAATTCTAATTGTTGTTCTCCAATTTGTTTTGTATGGGCGTAAGGTGATTCTGCAGGACTAAAAGGTGTGTTTTCAGTTACTGGCAGAGAATCTATGTTTCCATAAACGGAACAAGAAGAAGAGAAAATGAAATTGTCGATCTTAAACTCTTTACATGCTTCAATCACATTAATTAAGGATTCTAAATTGTTGTGATAATATAAAGAAGGATTTTCAACAGATTCAGGAACGGATTTAAATGCTGCGAAATGGATAATTCCAACTACATTTTCTAAAGAGGAAACGAAATCAAATAAACCTTTTCTATCGCATAAATCAAGTGGATGATTATAAATTTTTCTTCCAGATATCTTTGCTATTCTTGGAAATGTTTCTGCAGAAGAATTCGAATAATTGTCGATCGAAATAATCTCAAAGTCAGTTTTATCAATTAATTCAAGTATGGTATGGGAGCCAATATAACCCGCTCCACCTGTAACTAATATAGTTTGTTTCATTCTTTATTTTTTTAATGCACGAAGATAATTGTCACTTACAACTTTCCAATCTAAGATATTCCAAATGTTTTTTAAATATTCTGCACGCTTATTCTGGTACTTTAAATAATAGGCATGTTCCCAAACGTCAATAGCTAATAAAGGTATACCGCGCTCACTGACAACATCCATCAATGGATTATCTTGATTCATCGTTGTAGTTATCTTTAATTCTTCCGATGGTGTAAGTATCAACCATACCCAACCAGAACCAAATAAACTTGTACCGGCTGCTGTAATCACTTTTTGTAATGAATCTAGTGAACCAAATTGTTTGTTTATCTGGTTTAATAGAAGTGGATTAGGTGTTTTTGTGGGAGTAGCGGATAGTAATTCCCAAAATAAAGTATGATTATAATGTCCTCCAGCATTGTTACGAACAACCGCAGGTTGTGTGCTTGCTGTGTTTAATAATTCAGTTAAACTTTTAGTATTACTTGATCCTATCGCTTTGTTTAGATTAGTTACATATGCTTGATGGTGTTTACTATAATGAATACGCATCGTAACGGAATCAATGGCTGGTTCCAATGCAGTGTATGCATACGGAAGTTTAGGCAAGGTAAAATTTTGTGCAGATAAAAAGTTGGATAAAATAACGGAAGTAATAAGTAAAATCTTTTTCATGAGATATCTTTTTAAGCAAATTTAGACTTTTTTTCACACTTATGGAAGTATAGATGGTGACGGAAAATTTCTCTTGTAAAATTCTTTTTACTTTTGTAAAAAATTTCACATTTAGAAACGTGCGCATGAAAACAAATTTAATTGCAGAATTACAATGGAGAGGAATGATTCAGGATGTCATGCCTGGAACAGAAGAACAGTTGTTGAAAGAAATGACAACAGGGTATGTGGGTTTTGATCCAACTTCAGATTCGCTGCATGTAGGTAGTTTGTTGCCAATTATGTTGCTTGTACATTTGCAAAATTCAGGACACAGACCGATAGCATTGGTCGGTGGTGCAACCGGAATGGTTGGTGATCCATCGGGGAAATCAGCGGAGCGAAATTTGTTAGATGAGGAAGCTTTAAATAAAAACGTAGAAGGGGTGTCCCAGCAACTGAAAAAATTCTTGGATTTCGAAAATGGAGAAAACAAAGCCTTGTTGTTGAATAACTACGAATGGATGAAAAATTTTTCGTTTTTAGATTTTATTCGCGATATCGGCAAACATATTACAGTGAACTACATGATGGCGAAAGATTCTGTGAAGAAAAGAATCGAAACAGGAATTTCTTTTACCGAGTTTTCATACCAACTACTACAAGGCTACGATTATTTACATTTACATAAAAACTTCGATTGTAAAATTCAAATTGGTGGTTCTGATCAATGGGGGAACATTACAACCGGTACAGAATTGATACGTCGAAAAGGAGGAGGAGACGCTTTTGCATTTACCTGTCCTTTATTGACCAAAGCAGATGGTGGAAAGTTTGGAAAAACAGAATCAGGTACTGTTTGGTTAGATCCAACAAAAACTACTCCTTATACGTTTTATCAGTTTTGGTTGAATGCAACAGACGAAGATGCAAAAAAATTAGTTCGCTATTTTACCTTAATTTCTAGAGAAGAAATTGAACGTATTGAAAAAGAACACGAGGAAGCTCCGCATTTACGTACATTACAGAAAGCTATTGCAGAAGAAGTAACTACCCGTGTACATGGAAAAGAAGCCTTAGAAGCGGCTATTGTTGCAAGTAATATTCTATTTGGAAAATCCACATCGGAAGATTTGAGAAAATTAAATAATGAGCAGTTCTTAGAAGTGTTTGACGGTGTTCCTAAGGCAACAATTTCTAGAACAGAATATACGGAAGGGGTATCTATAATGGATGCTTTAGTGGCAAAATCTTCTTTTTTAGCAAGTAATGGGGAAGCAAAACGTGAATTGAAAGCAAACGCGATTGCTGTCAATAAAGAGAAAGTAAATGAGACTTATTCATTGACTAGTAACGATTTAATAAATGATAAATTTGTTTTGATTGGAAAAGGTAAAAAGACAAATTATTTATTAATTGTAGAAAATTAATCTTTTTTCACGATTTTTTTTCTAAAAGTCTTGCAGAAACAAAATATGTGTGTATCTTTGCACAGCTTTTAACGAAAGGCTTACACAATATAAAAAGTAAATCTAACTTTAGTTAGGGCTTCTCAGAAGTAAAAATATTGGTTTGGTAGTTCAGTTGGTTAGAATACATGCCTGTCACGCATGGGGTCGCGGGTTCGAGTCCCGTCCAGACCGCAAGAGTTAAAAGTTAAAGCCTTAGAGAGATCTAAGGCTTTTTTTGTTTTTAGTATTTTGGTAATAATTATTTGGATGAAATATCTGCAATTAGCAACGCTTGGACAAAGATCTTACCTGAGGTATATAATTACACTTACTGGTGTAATTTCTATTTTTATTGTTGTAGGGCAAATTTCTTATGCGACAGGCATGACTTTAGTGGGTGTATCAACTTCTGAAATGGCAAATTATTCGTTAGTCCAAGCACGTGAATTAATGGGGAGTAATTTATTTTTCATCATTAACCTCTTGCCGTTTGTAGCGCTTTTTTTTGCGTTACTTCTAGCAATTAGATATATACATCAACGACCTGTATGGTCCATTTTCACAGCGCGTAATGCCTTTGATTGGAAACGTTTTTTTGTAAGTTTCTCTTTGTTTGGGGTTGTTTTAGGGGGAGGCTTGTGTTATTCTGTCCTTACCAACAAAAATATTCAATGGAATTATCATGTAGATTCTTTTTGGATGCTATTAGGAATCTCTTTCTTTATATTGCCTCTACAAACTGCTGTAGAAGAACTTCTATTTCGTGGGTATATGCTACAAGGTAGTATTAACCTATTTAAAAAGCCTATAATTTCCGCCATTGTGTCATCCGTAGTTTTTGCAGTACTACATATCGGGAATCCAGAAGTGGAAACGTTAGGCACGGAAATTTTACTTTATTATTTTTCCTGTGGTCTATTTATGGCTCTTCTTACGGTCTTAGATGATGGGTTAGAGCTAAGTCTTGGTTTTCATACTGTTAATAATATTTTCGGAGCGTTAATGGTCACTAATAATTGGCAGGTTTTTCAGACAGACGCATTGTTTATGGATACCTCTGAGCCAGTTATTGGTTTTGATTTATGGATAATTGTACTGGTGTTTTTTCCAATGTTACTTTTTATTTACCATAAAGTATATAAATGGAAATCTTGGGGTAAAGTATTATTTGAAAAAATTGATTTGGACGATAATATGCAAAAAGAGGAGATTTTATAATTAAATCGTATTTTTATCCAAATTAATTCCAATGCTTCAACTCACTTCGATAACCAAATCCTATTTTCAGAAAATCGCAGTAGACGATGTGTCTCTTTCTTTAAACGAAGGGGAGATTTTTGGTTTGCTTGGACCGAATGGTGCTGGTAAAACTACATTGATTCGGATTATTAACCGAATTATTGTACCTGAAAAAGGGGAGATTCGTTACCAAGGTGAATTAATGAAGGGAAAACATCTAGCAGAAATTGGCTATTTACCCGAGGAACGCGGCTTATACAAAACCATGACGGTGTATGACCACGCTATGTTTTTAGGAAGGTTGCGTAGAATGTCAAAAGATGACGTAAATCGTAGTTTGAATACCTGGTTGGAAAAATTTGAAATAACTTCTTGGAAGAATAAGCGTATCGAAGAGCTTTCCAAAGGGATGGCTCAAAAAGTGCAATTTATTTGTGCAGTGCTTCATGAACCCAAATTACTGATTCTAGATGAGCCTTTTTCAGGCTTTGATCCTGTAAATGTCGAATTGATTCAAAATGAATTGAAATCCATGAAGAAAGCTGGTAAAACAATTCTGCTTTCAAGTCACAATATGAAGAGTGTAGAAGAAATTTGTGATCGTGCCGCTTTGATTCATCAATCTAAAAAAATACTAGAAGGTAGTGTGTTACAATTACGAGAAGATCGTAAAGATGGACGCTATGCAATTAAATTCAAGGGGAATATGTTGGCTTTTACGCATGCATTGTGGACTGGGTTTGAACTATTAGAAAAAGAAGAGCTTGCTAAAGACCGTTTCGTTGCATATGTTGCTATGCGAGGAGAAAATAATTTCCAAGATCTTTTAAAAACATTAATCGGACAAATAGAAATAGAAGCAGCTTGGGAGGTTCTTCCATCAATGCAACAAATATTTATTGAAACTGTAACTGGCAAAAATATATGAATGTAAGTTGGTTGATAGCGCAACGTGAGTTAAAAGAACGTGTTAAAACACGCTCATTTATAGGAATGGCGATAGTTGGACCGTTATTAGTGATGTTGCTTGTGTATGTTTTGTTTTCGGTCGGCGAAAATAATAAACCACACTGGAATGTATTAATTGTGGATCCTGCTGGAATCATGGACAATAAAATTTTAGCTAATACAACCGGAAGTATTAGCTATGATTTTGCAAATAATTATGTGCAACTAAAAGATTTTGAGAAAAGTGAACGCTTTCAAAAATACGATGCATTATTAGAATTAAATGAAAAAATTATAAGCAACAAAGCCGCTTTTTTATTTTATAAGGAAAAACCAAGTTTTCTATTCGCTACAAGTATTCAATTTCATGTTGAACGTCGTTTGGAAGAGGTAATGGTTGGCCGATTTTCTAAAATGTCAATTCAAGAGTTTAGAGGGATAAAACAACCAGTCAATCTTGCATTCAGAAACTTATATGATCCTAAAAATGAATCGTATAACTTGTCAAGTTGGGTTGGTTTTTTCTTTGGGACTGTAATTTTACTTTTTATTTTGTTGTTTGGAATGACCATTTTAAGAAGTGTTTCAAGCGAAAAGTCTAATCGTATTGTAGAAGTGTTGCTAGCATCAGTAAAGCCTAGACAATTAATGTTTGGTAAAATTGCTGGAATAGGCATAGCTGCAATTGTTCAATTTGTAATTTGGACAATATTAATTTGGATTGGTTTGTTTATTTTGAGAGAAACATTATTTCCAGATATGTTGCAAATTTCCAACTGGAATATGTCTGAAATTTCATCTAAAACTGCCTCTGGAATGGAGAATAGTTTGTTTCGCTCTAAAACATACAATGATTTTGTGGAATTAGTATACTCCAGGATACAATTTGGAGATATGTTAGTCTTTTTCTTGCTTTTTTTTATTGGAGGATATATTTTTTATGGTACTTTTTTCGCCGCTTTAGGAGCGACTTCCGGTTCTGAGAATGATGGACAACAGTTTGTGTTACCTATAATGGCATTGTTAATAATTGCTTTGTGGGCAGGATATTATGCGGTTCAAAATCCGGTGAGTGATGTAACAGCTGTTTTGTCTTTTGTTCCTTTCACAGCTCCTATGGTTTGTATGGTTAAATTGGCGCAAGGATATTCTTTAGGGGAAGGATATCAAATTTATGTTTCTTTTGCTATCTTAGCGCTGAGTTCATTTGCTACATTGAGAATAGCAGGACGATTATATCAAAATGGAATACTTCAATTTGGTCATCGTTTAAAACTTACACAATTTGTTACTTGGTTAAAAAATGGATAGTAAGCGTATTGCAGTAATTGATTTAGGTACAAATACTTTCAATCTATTGATTGCGGAAGTTTCTAAAGTAGAAATAGAAGTAATTCATGCAGAAAAGGATGGTGTAGCACTTGGTATGGGTGGACTTAATGATGGTGTAATTGTGTCAGATGCTATTTTACGTGCTGTAAAAACAATGACCCATTTTGCAAGTATGTGTGAGCGTCATGAAGTGGACGAGATTCGTGCATTTGGAACCTCCGCAATTCGAGATGCAATCAATGGCCGTGATTTTGTTCAATTAATTGAAAAAGAAACTGGCATTAAAGTGGAAATCATCACCGGAGAACAAGAAGCAAATTATATTTATGAAGGGGTGAAATGGACCCATGAGTTCACGGAACAATCCATGGTAATGGATGTTGGCGGTGGAAGTACCGAATTTATTTTTGCTGGACCTAATGGGGTAGATGATTTGATTTCCTTAAATATTGGTGTCTCTCGTATTTTTCAAGAATTAGAATTGAGTGATCCACTTACTCCTGAAGAATGCATAAAAGTAGAAGAATGGATTTCTTCTCGTGCAGGAGAATTTATGACTGGAAAAACATGTCAAACTTTAATAGGTGCATCTGGTTGTTTTGAAACATTTTACGAAATGATAAACAAACAGCCACTTCCAAGTTTTACGGAAACAGAAGAATTGCCCATAAATGACTTTGTGCGCACGTTGGACTGGATTATTATGTCTAGTCAATCGCAGCGTGATTTAAACCCGCATATCATCCCTATTCGTCGAAAAATGGCTCCGATTGCAGCGATTAAAACGCGCTGGGTGATTCAGCAGCTCGGAATACAAAAAATAGTAGTTTCCCCTTGTTCGCTAAAAGAAGGAGTACTCCAATCGTAATGGTTAATCGCGCGTAAGGGTTAATCGCGATTAACCCGCAAATATTCAATCGTCGTTCGGGTGAATCGAGATTCACCCAACACTAAACCCTCCTTAAAAATATAAATCTAATACTTCGAATAAATAGGGTTCTGCGCTCCATTCGTAGCATGACATTTGTTGCAAGATGCGTTATTAGTTAATGGAGCTTTCATCATTGAAGTGTCGCCGTTTGTTATGATTGCTGGGTGTTTTCCCGCAAAAGAAATAGTTTCTGTTGTGTAAAAATTTCCACTTTTGTCAATTGGAATAGCTTTGCTTGCATCGATAATGTTTCCGTTAGCGTCCTTAGAGAATAATACCATTACTGCATTTTGTATAGGTGTAATTTTGTCGCTTTTGAATGCGGATCCACAAATAGAAAAACATCCTCTTCCTTCATCTCCAGATTTATGACAGGTTGTACAGTCTTCTCCGCGATTATGGCTAGATCTATTTGCGGTGCTTATGTTGGTTTCTGTACAACTTCCAGAGCCTTCGCGTTCACAAGAAGTAAATGAAAAACTTAAAAGCGCAAAAAATAAAAAGGGGATTTTCATAAATGGTAAATTTAAATAGAATAATTTTACTTGTTTAACGTTGCAATTTAGTAAAAGTTATTCGAGCGGAATGCAAATCGATAGTTTGTATTCTTTCTAAATAATAGGGTGTTGATTTGTAGTTTTTTACGTGATTTTTTTAAAACTCTAGCGGAACTTCCATTATGAGAATCCTGCTTTTTTCTAGAAAAGAAAAAGTAACTTCTTTTGTTTCTACAATTCCCATTCCGTCTCTACGCTCCAAGATTTGTCCGTCTATAGCTATTTTTCCTTCAATGATGAAAACGTAAATCCCTGTCAATTCTCCTTGAAAATGATATGTTTTGTTGGAATTAGCATCCATTTCTCCAAGTAGAAACCATGCGTCTTGATGTATCCAACCACCAGCATCATCAGCGTTGGGAGATACAATTTGATTCCATTCGTTGGGTACTTGTGTCGCTTTCACATCGATTTCCTGATAACGAGGAGTTACATTACGCTTGTTTGGAAATACCCAGATTTGTAACAATTTTGTTTTGTTCGTCGAACTTGGATTGTATTCACTATGGTAAATTCCTGTTCCTGCACTCATGATTTGTATTTGTCCAGCGGAAATAGTAGCGGCATTTCCCATACTATCTTTGTGGGCAACTTCTCCTTCCAAAGGAATAGTGATAATTTCCATATTGTCATGTGGATGTTCCGGGAATCCAATTCCTGCAGAAACTTCATCATCGTTTAATACGCGTAATGCGCCAAAATGCATTCTATTTCGATTGTGGTATCCTGCAAAACTAAAAGAGTGTTTTGCTAATAACCAACCGTGATCCGCAAAGCCACGTGTGTCCGATTTGTGAAAGATTGTTTTCATTGGAATGTTATTTGTGTCGGAATTTATTATGTACCTAAATGTACAATTTAAATTGCAATATATCTTCTTTTCTTTTTATAATTATCAAATATAAAATAATGAATTATTTGTTTATTTAAATATAAATATAATATTGTATAATAAATATTTATAATAACTTATATTAAGTTATACTTTATGTTTGTAACATCTTTTTATTCCTGTAAAATCGTATTAGAAAATCAATCCTGATTTTGTAAATTTGATATGCAAATTAAAGTTTATGGTGGCTTCTAGAAATTAGATTTTTTGAGGCAAGCCAAAAATTAAATCCGGAGTTTACTTTAGTAAATGAGGAGAGAAAGCTTTGCTTTCGAAGACCAAACGGTAGTGCAGGGGATTAAAAGGAGTTTATAAAACGAAAAAAAAGCAATTTACAGAAGACATTATGTATTTAATATTCGATACCGAAACAACAGGACTCCCAAAAGACTGGAAAAAACCATTCACGGATACCGATAACTGGCCACGCGCAATTCAAATTGCCTGGCAGTTACACGATGATCTCGGTGAATTAATAGAAGCAAAAGAGTATATCATTCAGCCGATTGGTTTCGATATACCTTACGATGCGGAAAAAATACATGGTATCTCTACGGAATATGCATTGCAAGAAGGTGTGACCCTTGAACAGGCAATGTCCGAATTTCAAGAGGCAATAGCAAAATCAAAGTTTATTGTCGGACAAAATGTTAGTTTCGATAAAAATATTGTTGGGTGTGAATTTCATCGATTAGGCCTAGGGAATGAATGGCAGAATTTACCTGTTTTAGATACATGTACGGAAGTTACAGCGACTTTATGTAAATTACCTGGAGGACGTGGCGGGAAGTATAAACTACCTACATTATCTGAATTACATAAGGAACTTTTTGATGAGCCATTTGCAGAGGCGCATAACGCAACTGCCGATGTCGAAGCGACTACCCGTTGTTTCTTTGAGTTAATTCGTAGAGAGGTGTTTACACCAGAAGAGTTAAAGCAAGAAATTGCATATTTTAATCGTTTTAGAGAGTACAATCCTACTACTATTCAGCCTATAGGTTTACAGCATGTGAACCTAAAAGAGGCTAGTGCAGCGCTTAAAGCAGATTCTAAAAGTACTGAAAGTACTGCTGGTAGTTTTGCCAAAAAAGACATTGCTCACCTTAAGGATGCTCCATTTGTTCATTTGCATAATCATTCCCAATATTCAATTCTCCAATCTACAATTTCCATTCAGGGTCTTGTCCAAAAAACAATTGAACTTGGGATGGATGCTGTTGCGCTTACGGATATCGGTAATATGATGGCTGCTTTTCATTTTGAAAAAGCAATAAGTGGCTATAATAAAAAGGTGCAAGAAGAACGAAAAGAGGCTGAAGAAAAAGGAGAGGACTTTAACAAAAAAGAAATTATACCAATCATTGGATGTACATTTAATGTTTGTAGTAATCATTTAGATAAGTCACAGAAAGATAATGGTTATCAAATTGTTCTATTGGCAAAAAATAAAATAGGATACCAAAATTTAATTAAACTTTCTTCGATTGCTTTTACAGAAGGTATGTATTATGTACCACGTATCGATAAGCGATTAATAGAGCAGTACCACGAAGATGTTATTGTTTTGTCTGGTAACTTGTACGGTGAGGTACCAAACATGATTTTGAATCTTGGGGAAAAACAAGCGGAAGATGCATTACTTTGGTGGAAAAATTTATTTGGCGAAGATTTCTATTTAGAAGTGATGCGCCATGGACAAGAGAATGAGGAGCGTGTCAATCAAACGTTAATTAAATTTGCAGCGAAACACCAGGTAAAATTAGTTGCTACTAACAACACCTTCTATTTAAATAAAGCAGATGCTGTTTCACATGATATTTTATTGTGTGTGAAAGATAACGAATTGGTTTCAACACCTGTGGGTCGTGGTCGTGGATTTAGATATGGCTTAGAAAATCAAGAATATTATTTTAAGTCTGCAGATGAAATGAAAGAATTGTTTGCGGACTTACCGGAAGCAATTTTATCGATTGGTGAAATCATTGCAAAAATTGAACCTTTTGGTTTAGCTAGGGATGTACTCTTACCTGCATTTGATATTCCAGAAGAATTTCAAGATCCACAAGACGCGATTGATGGTGGGAAACGGGGAGAAAATGCGTTCTTACGTCACTTGACGTACAAGGGTGCCGAAAAACGTTATCCGGTGATTACGGATGAGATTCGCGATCGTATCGACTTCGAATTAGCAACGGTTGAACGTACTGGTTATCCTGGTTATTTCTTGATTGTACAAGATTTTTGTCAGGCAGCGCGTGATATGGGTGTATCTGTAGGGCCTGGACGTGGTTCTGCTGCTGGTTCTGCGGTAGCATATTGTACAGGGATTACAAATGTGGATCCAATCAAGTACGACCTGCTTTTTGAGCGTTTCTTAAATCCTGATCGTATTTCGATGCCGGATATTGATATCGATTTTGATGATGAGGGTCGCGGTCGTGTGATCGATTGGGTAATTGAAAAATATGGTTCAAACCAAGTAGCGCAAATCATTACCTATGGAACGATGGCTGCAAAATCGTCGCTGCGTGATACGGCACGTGTATTAGATTTACCATTGTTTGAAGCGGATCGACTAGCAAAATTAGTTCCAGATATTTCACTCAAGAAATTATTTTCCTTAGATGATGCAGAATTAGCATCCAAATTGAAAAATAAAGCAGAAGACATTCAAGCAGCGAATGAATTAAAACGTTTGTCGCAAGGAACAGATTTGTCTGCCAAAGTAATTCAGCAGGCGAAACAATTGGAAGGTTCGGTACGAAATACTGGTATTCACGCCTGTGGGGTGATTATTACGCCTTCTGATATTACGCAATTCGTACCGGTTGCAACCGCTAAAGACTCCAACATGTGGTGTACGCAGTTTGATAACTCGGTAGCTGAAGAGGCTGGATTATTGAAAATGGACTTCTTGGGGTTAAAGACATTAACCCTAATTAAATATGCGGTCAAAAATGTAAAAGAACGTCATGGAATTGATTTGGTTCCAGATGAATTCCCGGTAGATGATACGCCGACCTATGAGTTGTTCCAACGAGGAGAAACGGTAGGGATATTCCAATACGAGTCACCCGGGATGCAAAAATACATGAAGGAGTTAAAGCCTACAGTATTTGCCGATCTGATTGCTATGAATGCCTTGTACCGTCCGGGACCAATCGAGTATATCCCTTCGTTTATTAAACGTAAACATGGGGAAGAACCGATTGTGTATGATGTGGATGCGTGTGAGGAATACTTGAAAGAAACATACGGTATTACTGTATATCAAGAGCAAGTAATGCTTCTTTCTCAGAAGTTAGCTGGATTCTCTAAAGGGGAAGCGGATACCTTGCGAAAAGCGATGGGTAAGAAACAAATTTACTTGCTCGACAAAATGCGTCCGCAGTTTATTCAACAAGGGAATGAACGTGGGCACGATACGGTTGCATTAGAGAAAATTTGGAAAGACTGGGAAGCGTTTGCTTCGTATGCCTTCAACAAATCGCACTCAACGTGTTATGCGTGGATTGCATACCAAACTGCTTATCTAAAAGCAAATTACCCAGCGGAATATATGGCTTCGGTACTTTCGAATAACATGAGTGACATAAAATCAGTTACTTTTTTCATGGAAGAGTGTAAACGTATGGGAATTCAAGTACTTGGTCCAGATGTAAATGAGTCTTCCTTTTTATTTACCGTAAACAAAGAAGGAGCGATCCGTTTCGGTTTAGGTGCTATTAAAGGGATGGGAACAGCACCAGTCGAAGCAGTTATTATGGAACGTTCAGAAAATGGTCCGTATACTTCGATTTTTGAATTTTCTAAACGAGTTAATTTACGTGTATGTACCAAAAAAGCGTTTGAAAGTTTGGCGTATGCGGGTGGTTTTGATTCGTTTAAAAATGTACACCGTGCGCAATATTTCAAAGAAGATGGATCGGGTAGAATATTCTTAGAAAATGCTATTCGTTTTGGAAATAGTTTCCAAGAAAATGCGAATTCATCACAAGCTTCTTTATTCGGGGAAGCTTCCGGAGCAGAAATTCCAGAACCGGAAATACCAAAGGCAGATGAGTGGCCGTCGATGTATAAATTGAGCAAAGAAAAAGAGGTCGTTGGTATTTTTATTTCTGGTCACCCACTAGACGATTTCCGTTTGGAGATAGAGTCGTTTTGTAATGGTCAAGTTTCTATGTTGAATAATCCAGTGGAAAATATCAATAAGGAAGTATTGATGGCAGCGGTAATTTCAGAATGTGAGAATCGGATGACTAAAAATAATGAACCATTTGGTACAATGGTGATTGAAGATTATACCGATTCCTATAAATTATTTTTATTCAGAGAAAATTATTTAAAGTTCAAGCCGTTTTTTGTTCCAGGTACTTTTGTGTCAATCAAAGGAAAATTCGAAATTCCTCGTCACCGAAAAGAACCTGAGTTTGTGATTCAAACGATGGAATTATTACATGATTTAAAGGAGAAGCGCGCGAATACGATACAATTGAAAATTTCCAACAAGAAACTAAACCAAATAATGATACAAGATTTGAACCGTTTATTCTTGGAAAACGAAGGCCGCTGTGCAGTGAAATTCGTGATTTTTGATCCGCTAGATAATTTGGAGGTTACCTTACCATCCAAAAATATTCGGATTGATCCGAACAACGATTTTGTGAAACGTTTGAAAGAATTTGATTTGGAGTTTGAATTGATGGGGTAGAATAATTAAGGCTTCACATGCACAATCTTCCCGTCTTGCATGATCACAAGTTCGCTATTGATTTTGCGTTTATACTCCACCAATTTTTCATAAACTAAATCCATACTAGCAACGATTTTATCTGTTGTCTCACAAGGATATTCTATCGGAGTTTTATCTTTTTTCATGATAAATTGAATTTAGATGGTTAAACATTTTTAAATCAAAAATCTTATATTCTTGAGTAATCCTCTTTTTCGCAATTAAATCTGGTTTCCCATTTGAATTATTAAAGATAGCTAATTCATCCACAATTTCCGAGTAAATTTCGAACAGATTCTTAAGTCCATTTTGATACCTTCTCGCGATTACATCGGCTGGAATGTTATGTCCGCCTTCCAAAACTCTTGTTTTTACACGGTCAATCGCCAATTCAATGGAGTCTAACGAAAAAAACACCAAAGTCACGGTATAACCCATGGATTGAGCTTGTTTAATAGTATTCTTATAACTTTTAGTAGCTAAGGTGGTTTCAAACGCAAAAGTTTTACCTTGAACAAGCAATTCTTGAATACGGTGCAACATGATTCTTCCCGCTTCTATTCCAACTTTATCTGGCTGAAAAGGAGATAATCCTCGTGCAATTTCATCTGCATTGATAAACTCTTTACATCCTAAAATATCAGGAAGTATTGTGAAAGAGGCAGTTGTTTTACCTGCGCCATTACAACCGGCTATGATGTAAAGTTGTTTGTTCATTGTTTTCAAAATTACGATTTTGTGTTTTTAAATTTGATAATTATTACGTTTTTGTTCTCCAAATAATTGAAATTTTGTTTAGTTTGATCTTTTTTCTAGTCAATCCTCAAGAGCGAATGATTTCATTCACTTATTTTTTACTTTACCCAGATTATACCCGATTCAGTTGGATGATACTAGCTCATTTTACTGAATAATTCCTTACTTTTGTTATATGCAAGATTCGTTTAAACATAAAGGACTCCGTAAACTTCTAATCGAAGAATTACGTCAAAAAGGAATTTCGAATGAGAAAGTATTAGAAGCTTTTTTTGAGGTACCGCGTCACTATTTTTTAGACCTTGCCTTCGAAAAACAAGCCTATTCCAACATGGCATTTCAAATTGGTGCCGGTCAAACTATTTCGCATCCGTATACGGTTGCTTTTCAAACGGAATTATTGCAACTAACAAAAGGGGAGAAGGTACTAGAAATTGGAACTGGCTCTGGTTTTCAAACGTCGATTTTGTGTGCGATGGGTATGAAAGTATTTTCCATTGAACGCCAAAAAGAATTGTACTTAAAAGCAAAGCCAATTATTCATCACATGCATTACAATCCCAAATTGTTTTATGGGGATGGATACAAAGGAAGACCGCTAGATGCCCCCTTCGACAAAATCTTGGTTACCTGTGGTGCACCTTATATTCCAGATGCGCTGTTACAACAATTAAAAGTGGGAGGTTTGCTTGTTATTCCAATCGGAGAAGGAGAAAAACAACTGATGCAACGCATTACCAAAATTTCGGAAACAGAGTATAAAACTGAGGAATTTGGAGTGTTTAGTTTTGTGCCGATGTTGGAAAATACGAAGTAGAAATTTTATTGAAATAATATAATTTCGCTTACTTTTTTAACTACCTTCACACTACATTTTTAATTCAATTTACATGGGAGCAAACATTCCTTCAAGTGATTTAGAAAGAGTAGTCATTCTTGGCGGTGGATTTGCAGGGATTGAGTTAGCAAAGAAACTTTATTCTAAAAAGTATCAAATTGTTTTATTAGATAAAAACAATTATCACCAGTTTCAACCTTTATTTTATCAAGTGGCAACTGCAGGTTTAGAACCTAGTGCTATTTCTTTTCCACTACGTAAATTATTTCAGAAAAATGAGCAGTTTCATTTTCGTATGACCAAGGTGGAAGGCGTAGATACCGCAAATCAAGAAGTGTATACTGATATTGGTATAATTAAATACGACAAATTGGTGGTAGCTATAGGTGCAACAACCAATTTCTATAACAATGCGCAAATCGAAGCGAATGTCCTTCCCTTAAAATCTACAGCGGAAGCCTTAAACCTGCGAAATACCTTGTTCAATACCTTCGAAAAAGCCTTATTAGAAAGAAATGCAGCAAAACGAAAAGCATTATTAACCGTAGTGATTGTAGGTGGAGGACCTACAGGTGTAGAAGTTTCTGGTTCGTTAGCAGATATGCGGAAGTTAATTTTACCAAAAGATTATCCAGAAATCAATTTTGATGAAATGGAAATTTACTTAGTAGATGGAGCTGATCGTTTGTTGAGCGGTATGAAAGAACATGCTTCTCATAAAGCGAAGGTATATTTAGAGAAATTGGGAATTAAATTGATTCAAAAAGCGCATGTAACAAGTTACGATGGTTCGACCTTGGTTTTGGGGGATGGTTCGGAGATCGAAACACATACCGTTATTTGGGCAGCTGGTGTTAGAGCCAATGCATTGAAAGGAATCGAACCAGAACTGATATTGCCAAACAACCGAATTTCGGTAAATGAATACAACCAAGTGAATAGCTATTCTAATGTGTTTGCTTTGGGTGATATCGCATCGATGTCGAGTGATGTCCCTTATCCGAAAGGTCATCCACAAGTCGCGCAAGTTGCGATACAGCAAGCTCGTTTATTAGGAAGAAATTTGAATCAAAAATCTACAAGTGCTTGGAAGAAATTCGTCTACAAAGATTTAGGTTCTATGGCGACAGTTGGTCGTAATTTAGCAGTGGTCGAATTTCCTAAAATGAAATTCTCAGGATTTTTCGCCTGGTGTGTGTGGATGTTTGTGCATCTTATTTCCTTGATCGGTACAAAAAACAAACTACAAACCTTTCTAAACTGGGTGTGGAATTATTTTACATACGACCAATCCCTACGTTTGATTTTATCGCCAAAGAAAGAGGAAAAAATTAATGTTGATTCAGAAAAATAGGATTGAATTTTATTATTTTTTTTGAAACCATAAAATGGCCATTTAGGAAGTTTCTGTAGAAAATAAGTGCAATGGAACGTAGTCAAACCCTTGTTTGAACCCAGCCTTCTGAATTTTCAGTATGAAAATCAGCTAAAGGCGTTTGTGAGTTTGGGTGAAGGCAGTGAAATGAAAAGTGATTTTCAAAGAAAGTTCCTAGAGGCCTAGACTTTTTGGCTCCACCTTTTTGGGCGATGCAAAAAGGTGGAATCAATAATTAAAAAAGCAATTAAGCGTATAGTTCAGTTTGTAATTCTGCGATTCGAGCATCAGCTAAATAATCATCATACGGCATCATCTTGTCAATAAATCCGGTAGGAGTTATCTCGATAATACGATTCGCAACCGTATTTACCAATTCGTGGTCATGCGAAGTAAAAATGATATTCCCAGGGAAATCTCGCATTCCGTTATTTAGTGCTGTAATCGATTCCAAGTCTAAGTGGTTCGTAGGTTCATCCATCATCAATACGTTTGCTTTCGCTAACATCATTTTGGACAACATACAACGTACTTTTTCACCTCCAGAAAGTACTTTTGCAGATTTCAACGCTTCTTCTCCGGAGAACAACATTCTACCCAAGAATCCACGAATGCTAACTTCTTCTTTTTCTTCGTCCGTTTGTGCGTATTGACGTAACCAATCAATTAAGGATTGATCATATTCAAAATAGGAACTATTATCATTTGGCAAATAAGCGGTAGTAATGGTAGTTCCATAAGTGAAATCTCCTGTATCAGCAGTTTGGTTACCATTTAAAATTTCAAAGAAAGCAGTGATTGCAACCGAGTTTTTAGAAATGATTGCCACTTTATCCCCTTTGTTTAAGGTAAAGTTCAATCCTTTGAATAAAGAAACACCATCCACTGATTTAGATAAGTTAGAAACCGTTAAAATTTGATTTCCTGCATCTCTATCTGCTGTAAATCCAATACCTGGGTATTTACGGGAAGATGGTTGAATTTCATCTAAATCTAATTTATCTAATAATTTTCTTCGGCTAGTTGCTTGTTTTGATTTCGAAGCATTCGCAGAGAAACGAGAGATAAAGTCTTGTAGCTCTTTCTTTTTCTCTTCTGCTTTTTTATTCTTATCATTACGTTGACGCGAAGCTAATTGAGAAGATTGGTACCAGAATGAGTAGTTACCTGAGAAAATATTGATTTTGCTAAAGTCGATATCACATATATGAGTACATACTGTATCTAAGAAGTGACGGTCATGCGATACAACAATCACCGTATTTTTGAAATCTAATAAGAAATCTTCTAACCATCCAATCGTTTTTAAATCCAAGTCATTCGTAGGCTCATCCAGTACAAGAACATCTGGGTTTCCAAATAATGCTTGTGCTAATAAAACACGTACTTTGATTTCGCTTGGTAAATCAGACATCAATGTGTCGTGTTTCGACTCATCAATACCTAAGTTACTCAATAAACTTGCCGCATCTGTTTCTGCATTCCAACCTTCTAAATCTGCAAATTCACCTTCTAATTCAGAAGCACGCATTCCATCTTCATCTGAAAAATCAGCTTTGGCATACAAAGCATCTTTTTCTACCATGATTTCAAATAAACGTTTGTGCCCCATGATTACTGTTTGTAACGCTGGAAAGGCATCAAACTCAAAGTGATTTTGACTTAATACAGCCAAACGTTTTCCTGGTTCTAATTCAATTCGACCACTTGTAGGATCTTGATCACCAGTTAATATTTTTAAGAAAGTGGATTTTCCAGCGCCGTTCGCACCAATCACACCGTAGCAGTTTCCTTGACCGAATTTTAGGTTAACGTCATCAAAAAGAATACGTTTCCCGAATTGTAGAGATAGATTATTTACAGAAATCATGTTTATTCAAATTTAGCGCAAAGATACAATGATTTATTGGAAAATCTTAATTCGATTTTGTATTAACTTTTAGTACCTAAACAACGCATTTTCAAATTTTATATTTAGCCTATCGAATTTATACTGAGCTTGTCGAAGTATCAATATTCCATCGTGAATTCTTCCACTCTTTTTGCTCTTCTTTGGTTAAAAACGTCCATGCGATAATACGACTTGTTTTATTCCCTTGTCCCATTGGTATCGTCTTTACTTCCAAAGCACGGTATTTTTCAAACGTTTTGTATGCGTTTTTTAAATTCGATTGTTTAGAAACCAAAGTGGTAAACCAAAACACATTTTTCTCGAATTTCGTGCTTTCACGGATTAATTTATTGACAAACCAATCTTCGCCACCCTCACACCAAAGTTCGTTGCTCTGTCCCCCAAAATTTAGGGTTGGAACCACATTAGGATCCTGAGCTTGTCGAAGGGGTGCAAGGTTGGTGACTTTTCGAATGGTTCCTTTAAGTGCATCTTCCTGACTTCCGTGAAATGGTGGATTACAAAAAGTTACATCGATAATTTCTTCTTTCGTAATTGCTCCAAACAACAAATCTTTTGGGTTTTCTTGTAAACGTATTTCTACAAAATCTTTTAAATTTTCATTTTGAGAAATAATATTTTTCGCAGACTCTACCGATACAGGATCAATATCCGAACCGATAAAACTCCACCCATATTCTTGGTGACCAAGAATAGGGTAGATACAATTGGCGCCTGTTCCAATATCTAAACATTTAATTTCAGGACCTTTAGGGATATTTCCGTAATTATACACTTGCAATAAATCTGCAACATGATGGATGTAATCTGCTCTTCCAGGGATTGGAGGACACAAATAATTTTCTGGAATATCCCAATAGTTAATGTCGTAATGCGCTAGTAGCAAGGCCTTATTCAATAATTTTACTGCTTCTGGATTCGCAAAGTCGATGGTGTCTTTTTGATTAAATTCGTTTTTACGAACAAAGGGTTTAAGTTCTGGTAGGTGTTTGGTTAGTAGTTGAAAGTCATAGCCTTCTATATGCTTATTGTTTGTGTGAAGTTTTGGTTTACTAATTTCTTTGATCTTTTTACCCATGTCGATTTTTGTTAGCTGTATGAACACTAAATGCACTCAAGTTTTATACAAAGTTCGCAAAGATTTATTGATAGTATACTAAATAATGAAGTTTCTTTGTGCTTTTTAAAATTGCAATTGGTTTTTAAGATAAAGGTTACATTGACATAAGGTAGGGTATTTTTAGCACGAAGGGCTCAATGGCAAGGAGAAACACGAAGAGTTTAACTCTTCTCAAACAAGAAGGCACTTTGTTTAATTGTTTAACCTTATAGGACAAAGTTTTATTAATGGTGAACTTTGTGGAGTTCTCTGTGGCTTTGTGTTAAAATCAGCAAGTTATTTAACACCAAGGGCTCAAAGACATGGATAAAAACAAGAAGCACCAGCAAAATAATGATTCCTACTGTGATCAAATAAAGAAACGTCTCATAGATTTAACCCTAGTTCAATAGAAAGTTAAAACTGAATTTTATATACAAAATTTGGAAAGAATCCAATCTGATAAGCCGTATTTATGGTATTTCTAATTGGGTTGTAGCGTTGTGCAAAAACATTTTTGTGATTCGTTACGTTTTGTATATCGAAGAAAATAGATTGTGCTAATTTGTATTTTGAGCTATTTTTAACGAAACCAAACTTGATATCTAAGCGATAAAACGCAGGGTTTCGCTCTGTAAATGCTACGTCGCCTTTTTGGTTTATTTGTACACCAGCGAGTTTAGATGCAGCTAAATCTATCGGTGTGAAATATCTTCCCCCAGCAGTGGTAACCTTGACGTCTATAGTAAAACGATTCTTTTTTTCTTGGCCCAGAAGAAATTCTTTACCAAGCAATAAATTTGCTACATATCGACCATTAAATGCTGTATTATATGTTTTATTATCTGCTCCTTTATAGGTAGACTGATATATTGAACCAGTTGCTAAACCATAGTATCCTTTACTAAAGAATTTCTCAATAGTTAATTCTAGTCCGTAATTTTCACCTGTTCCCTTGTTTACTAAGTACCCTTGCTCGTTTGGTATAAAACTAGCACCAACATTTAAAATGGAATAGGTACTATCTAGATAAGATATTGGCACATTATATAAATGTTGGTAATAAAGTTCTGTTTTGAATCTCCAGTCTTTTGCTGGAAAAAAATCATAGCCTATCACATAATGTAAGCTTCTAGTAAAATCAATATTTCTATTCGATTGTATATAAGAATTATCCGTAAGTTTTGTTCTGTAAAAGTATACATCGGTTGGTTGCATCTGGGAGTGAACACCCATTCCTAAACTCAACATGTTTTTTTCATTCATTTGAAATTTGAATCCAATGCGTGGTTCAATGGATTTTGTATTGTTTAAGGTTAAAAATTGACTATGTATTCCAGCGTTTAACGTTAATTTTTCCGTAAAACTATATTTAATTTGTGCATAACCTTGTAACAAAGAAGTATAGTCTTTAAAGTCCCAAATTTGAATCCAATCTGGTGTGAACGTTCTATTTCTGTAAAATAAATTTAAATTAATCCATTCTTCAATTACACCAATTTTTAAAAATAATTTGCTGTTAATTTTAGAGTTGAATGACATATTTCCTATATATCGCAATTGCTCAGTAGCATTCTCAACAACGCGAGTCACTAAAGTTGTTTGCTCGTTTATAGTGTCTTCATCATAATTAGAACCAGAGTATGAAACACCTATAACCGTTTTGAAATACGATTTTTCGTTTAGTCGGATTGTATGATTTAACCCAGCTAATCCTACTTTGCTTTTGAAATAACTGTCACGATTTGGAAAAGCAAATAAATCAGTGCTATCCACCTCTTTGTGATCAAAATCAATTTTACTTATACCTCCTAAACCAAATAATACAAATTTTCCAAATTTTGTTTTGGCTCCGTTTATTTTGAATGAAATATCTTGGTAAAATGGGGTTGCTGCTGTACCTATAGGTAAACCAATTGCTTGAGCAACTCCAGTAAATGAATAACGATATGCAATTAAATAGGAGGAACCTTTTTCTTTATTAATTGGTCCTTCAGTCATAGCTTCAATTCCTGTTAAGGCGCCAATTTGAAATGTATGCTCTCGTTTATCAGAATTTCCCTTTCGAAATCCAAGGTCAAATACTCCAGCATTTGCATTCCCGTATTCGGAAGGAAAAGCGGAAGTGAAAAAATCTGAGTTCTTTAACATGTTGGTGTTTAGTGCGCTTACAGGCCCTCCAGTTGTTCCAATTGTCGAAAAGTGATTTGGATTCGGAATGTTTAACCCTTCAATCCTCCACAATAAACCGGTTGGTGAATTACCGCGTATTACAATATCATTTCTTGTGTCGTCGGGACTACTCACCCCAGCAAAGTTAGCTACTAAACGTGATGGATCAGATCGACCACCTGCATATCGATTGACTTCCTCTGTACTAAAAGAACGTGCACTTACAGAAGACATCTCATTGATTGTTTCATTTTTTTTTCCTACAGATATACTTGCAGCGGAAAGTTGCTTAATATTTTCATTTAATGTAAAATCTAGAATTACCTCTTTGCCCGTTGTCACTACAACATTAGGAATCGTTGTACTTGCATATCCACTAAAGATTGCTTGCACATCATACCGACCAGATAGAACATCTACAATTCGATAATTACCATTAGAATCCGAAATAGCACTAATACTGTTTGCTAAGCCAAGGATACTTATTTGAACACCCTGCAAAGGTTGAAGAGATTGTTTATCTACAATATTTCCTTTAATGGTTTGACCTACATTTTGTGCTTGTGCAATAAGTACATTAAGGATTAAAAATGAAGTTAATAAAATGAGTTGTATGTATTTTTTCATAAAAAACGATTGTTCGTATAAAAGTATTTTTTCTAATTGAAATGAATTAAATAATTTCGTTGAATTGTAGAATTTTGAATTCTAATTACGCAAAAACAAAGACAAAAATTATGGGGATAGAGTATTTAATTCGATAATTACGACAAATACCTTATCTAGTTATAGATTTTGTAGTTTTTTTTTGTGACTTTTGTGTTGATTTTTTAAAAATGATGAAACGTTTTTTTTTATTTCTTATTTTATTGTCGTGTTCTAGTCATGAAGCATTTGCACAATTAGAAATTCCCTTTTTTATAAGCACTATAGATTATCATACAATTAAAAAAGAACCAGGAGCAACCGTTACTGTATACGATGGAACAACAGTCGTATTATCTAAAATAACCCCCGCTACTGGTGATATTCGTTTACTGCTGGATTCAGGAAAAAAATATAGGATAGAAATATCAAAATTTGGAAAAGTTACACGTTCAGTAGTTGTTAATCTTCAGGATATTAAAGAAGAGACAATGAATGAGGAAAGTGCCAATCCAGGTGGTGGAGCATGCGATGTTTATTTATTTGATGAATATCCAAATATCGATTTTTCATTTGTTAAAACTACTCCAGGTACCGAATATAGCTATAATCAAGAACAAGGAATAGTTTTTAATCTAGAGATGGCTGAAACCATGTTAGCGCATGTGAACGCTTTGATGAGAGAAATTGAGCAACTAAAAGCGAAAAAGGCAGCGGATGAATTAGATAAAAAAGAGGATGTAAAAAATCAATTCAATCAAGTGATTGCTATGGCAGAAAAAGAAATTGCGCAGTCAAATTGGACGGAGGCAAAAAACAAGTTACTGCAAGCGCAACAAATTGATCCATCACAGGTTTCGGTGAAATTAAAAATAAAAGAAATAGATGGTAAAATTTCAGAAGAATTAGCCGCTCAAAAACGCGATGAGCGTTATGAATTATATATTCAAGAAGGAATTGAAGAGCAAGAAGCTGGTAAGTTTGATCAAGCTAGAGCAAAATATAACCAAGCAATTTTGTTGGATAGGAATAAAACAGAGGCACCTAATAAAATAGTAGAATTAGATAGTTTGATTGCAAACAAATCTGCAATAAAAGACAGACAAAATAAGTACCTTACCTTGATAGCGGAAGGGCAAAATCTTGAGAATTCTAAGTTGTATGAACAAGCAATTAGGAAATACAATGATGCCCTAAAAATCATTGATAGTCAAGACGCAAGAGATAGAATTGAAGCAATTCAGGGTATGCAAGAAGAAGTTGCGGCTGAAATAGCTCGCAAAAAAGCGGAAGCAGATTCGCTAGCTGCAACGAAGAAAGCAGAGGAGGATTCTATCAAACAAGCACAGGAATTAGCGAGTAAAAAAGCGGAAGCAGATTCATTAGCCGCAGCAAAGAAAGCTGAGGAAGATTCCATCAAACAAGCACAGGAAATCGCCCGCAAAAAAGCGGAAGCAGATTCACTAGCTGCAGCAAAGAAAGCAGAGGAGGACTCCATCAAACAAGCACAGGAATTAGCGCGCAAAAAAGCAGAAGCAGACTCACTTGCAGCAGCAAAGAAAGCGGAAGAGGATTCCATCCAGCAAACGCAAGAGTTAGCGCGCAAAAAAGCAGAAGCAGATTCATTAGCCGCAGCAAAGAAAGCAGAGGAGGACTCCATCAAACAAGCACAGGAAATCGCCCGCAAAAAAGCGGAAGCAGATTCACTAGCTGCAGCAAAGAAAGCAGACGAGGATTCTATCAAACAAGCACAGGAATTAGCGCGTAAAAAAGCGGAAGCAGATTCATTAGCCGCAGCAAAGAAAGCA
>CANHRS010000023.1 GCA_947463445.1 Flavobacteriia bacterium
TAGTGAATAGTAAATAGTGAATAGTAAATAGTGAATAGTAAATAGTGAATAGTAAATAGTGAATAGTAAATAGTAAATAGTGAATAGTAAATAGTGAATAGTAAATAGTAAATAGTAAATAGCAAATAGCAAATTGTGAATAGCAAATAGCAAATATCAAATAGTAAATATCAAATAGTTAATAGTATTTATTACCTCCCTCAATCCCTCCTCCCTTCGACATGCTCAGGGTAAACAAGGAGAGAAGATATTAATATGAAAGAAATAGAAAATTATTTTAGTTCGATTGATCCTACCTATGCTGCCTTGTTAGCGACAACGTTTACGTGGTTTTTAACAGCGATGGGTGCTTCCTTGGTTTTTTTCTTCAAGACGATGCATCGCGCGGTATTGGATGCCATGTTAGGTTTTACTGGCGGTGTAATGGTTGCTGCCAGTTTTTGGTCGTTATTGAATCCTGCGATTGAGATGTCTGAAAAGATGTATCCAACGATGAAATGGATGCCGGCAGCGGTGGGTTTTGCGTTAGGTGCAATGTTTTTGTTTGGTTTGGATAAGGTTATGCCGCACTTACATTTAAATTTTCAGGAAAATGAGAAAGAAGGAGCGAAGACGCAGTTGCATAAATCCATTTTATTGGTATTAGCGATAACCTTGCATAATATTCCGGAAGGTCTAGCTGTAGGTGTCTTGTTTGGTGCAGCATCTTTAGGAATTGACGGTGCAACGATACCCGCTGCGATAGCATTAGCGATTGGTATTGGAATTCAAAATTTCCCAGAAGGATTTGCGGTTGCGATGCCTTTGCGTAGAATAGGAATGAGTCGCAGAAAAAGTTTTTGGTACGGACAGTTGTCTGCTATTGTGGAGCCTGTTGCTGGGGTAATTGGAGCACTAGCAGTTGTTTATATGCAACCAATTTTACCATTTGCATTGGCATTTGCTGCTGGAGCAATGATTTATGTAGTTGTAGAGGAGGTTATACCGGAGACGCAACGAGATAAATATACGGACATTGCTGTTCTTGGATTTATTGGTGGTTTCTTGGTGATGATGATATTGGATGTTGCTTTGGGGTAGGTTCCCTTCGACAGGCTCAGGGTACACCTTCGACACATTTCGACAAGCTCAATGGGGACAGCTCAGGGAGAATCTTCGACATGATTCATAATTTTTTTCGGGTTGAATTTAATTTCCTAAATCAACGTTTGTTTTTTAGTTGAATATAGGGTGGTTTTCTACTTAAATATTTAGATTAAATAAAATAGTCTTATAGATTTATAATCAAATTAATGTATTATTTTGATTAAAGTTTTTATTTATCTATTTTGAACAGCTATAATTAACTTCTTTCTTTGTTGTTTTGGGGTGCTTTATCGAAAGGTTTTGTGATGAAAAAAGTTTCACTGTCGGTTACGAATTGGTTGATTTTACCATCAAAATGTTTGTTAAAAACAGCTTCTAATTCACCTTCATTCGAATAGTTATATCTGATTTCTTGTGCGTTTTCATCTATTTGAAACCTGTTGTTTTTTGAATTCCAATACGATTGTGTCGTTTGTGTAATGTGGTTTTTCTGATCCAATACATGGGATATTTGGTACACTTTTTCCCATTCCTCTTTTTGTGAATCGATTGCTACAAATCCAATTTGTCCGATTAAAATATTCTTGTTTGAATAGATTAATGAATCTTTGGTTGATATTTGCCAGTTAGTTTTTTTATCCCAAACGCAATTCGTTATGGTTTCGCACTTGTTGTTATTGTACGTATAAATTGTTTTTGAAACTGATTGAAACTGATTTTTTTCATCATCCCACGTGTGGTTTGTTTTACTTATGCAGTTATTATTTTGGTATTGAAAAGTAAATTTTTGACAACCGATATTTGTCCATTGCTTGTCTGACCAGACAAATCCTATCTCAGCAGTTTTGTATTTGTTTTGGTCGTATTTAATTTCCCATTTTGCTAATTTGTTCCAACCAGCACTTTCGATTATTTCGTAACTTATGGTTTGTAGGCTATCGTTGAGATTGTATTCGAAATAGGCTTGTTTAAAAGGATTTATGTTCCAATTTTTAGTACTATCATTCCATTGGTAATAGGATTCATGAATGATTTGATTTTTTGTATTGTAGTTGAATTTGGTTTGAATCGAAGGTGTAGAAGTATTTGTAAATGCTGCAGCGCTTTCCTTATATCCATTTTGGTTATAGGTAAACACAATTGAATCTCTAATTTGCCAGTTTTTTTGTAAAGGGTCAAAATTTCTGTATAACTCACATACAACTTTTGGGTTAGTTGTATTTTCTTGTGCATATACATTCCAAGCATCATTTCCGATAAAAAATAATAGGAGGATTAAAATTTTGCTGTTCATAACGTTTCGTTTGTTATACCTACTAAAGTTACGGATAGAATAAAAGGCTAAAATTCAACGGGAGAATAGTTGTTCACTTTGCAATGTTTATTTATCCGTTGATGTACTTTTAACTTAGATAACGTCTTGCTTAATATTATATTATCTTTTCAATTTTATATACGTGGATTGTTATTACTATTTTATCAAAACTATGTGTAATCTATTGGTTGTAGTTCTTTTTTTTACCTGAGTTATATCATATTTTAATTTCTTTTTTCGGTGTAATCTTGCAGTATAAATCAAATTATGTCACACACATTGATTCAAAAATACAACGTACCTGGTCCAAGGTATACCTCTTATCCAACGGTTCCATTTTGGAAGAACAGTACTTTAAATCAGGAGGAATGGATAGATACTATTCATTTAAATTACAAGACTTTTGGGTCGAACGAAATCAGTCTATATATTCACTTACCTTTTTGCGAAAGTTTATGCACTTTTTGTGGTTGTCATAAACGGATCACCAAAAATCATGCGGTAGAATCACCTTATATTGATGCAGTTATAGCAGAATGGAAAATCTATTTGTCTAAACTAGATTTTATACCCGTAATACGTGAGTTACATTTAGGTGGTGGTACCCCAACTTTTTTTAGTCCTAGTGAATTAAAACGATTAATATCTTCCTTAGTATCTATGGCTTCCGTACATCCAAGTGCATATGAATTTAGTTTTGAAGCACATCCGAATAATACTTCGGATGCGCATTTGGAAGTGTTATTTGGGCTTGGTTTTAAACGTTTGAGTTTGGGGATTCAAGATTATAGTCCATCCGTTCAGCAAGCGATACACCGAATACAACCTTTTGATACCGTTGCGAAAGTACATGCAAAAGCAAAAGAAGTTGGGTATACATCGATTAGTCATGATTTAGTTTTTGGGTTGCCAAAACAAACCCTGTCGGATATTCGGGATACCGTTTCTAAAACATTATTGCTTTTACCAGATCGTATTTCCTTGTATAGTTACGCGCATGTGCCTTGGGTAAAGGGAGTTGGTCAACGTGGTTATGACGAAAATGATTTACCTCAAGATTCGGAAAAACGAGCATTGTATGAAGTTGCAAAATCATTGTTAGAGGAGGCAGGTTATTTGGAGGTTGGTATGGATCATTTTGCATTACCGCATGATTCGCTAGCAATAGCGATTCGCAACAAGACGTTGCATCGTAATTTTATGGGGTATACTACCCAAAACACATCGATGCTACTAGGTTTAGGAATGTCTTCTATTTCAGATAGTTGGTTTGGTTTTGCGCAAAATGAAAAGACGGTAGAAGATTACCAAGAACGAGTCAATCGTGGTGAGTTACCTGTTTTTCGCGGCCATTTATTATCTCCGGAGGAACTACTAATTCGTCGTCATATTTTGGATTTGATGTGTCATTTTGAAACTGTGGTAAATGATAAGATGTTTTTAGAGGAGGTGAAAGATAGATTGCGTGAAATGGAAGCAGATGGTTTGGTTGATTTTGATGGGAATAAGTTACTAATAACAGAAGCAGGAATTCCCTTTGTAAGGAATGCGTGTATGGCATTTGATAAGGATTTGCAAGGGGGAGGGAAACGAGAAGGGATGTTTTCGAAGACGGTATAAATCGGGTGAATTAATTGGGTGAATCAATCGAGTGAATAAATCGGGTGAATAAATCGGGTGAATAAATCGGGTGAATCGCGATTCACCCTAACGTAAATAACTATGGGGGAAGTTTGTTATCATTGTGGAGATGATGTTATAGGAAAAGGATATTTGTTATTGGAAAAGCAATTTTGTTGTAGTGCCTGTAGGACAGTATACCAGATTTTGCATGACAATAATATGGATGCCTATTATTCTTTGGAACAAAAACCAGGGGTTAAGCCTTCCGCAAATTCGGAGAATAAGTATGCGTTTTTGGAGTTAGAATCCATTCATGAAAAGTATATTCAATTTAAGGAAGGCAATTTAGAACGAATTACTTTGTTTTTACCTGCTATCCATTGTTCTTCCTGTATTTATTTATTAGAAAATATTTCTAAAATCGAACCAGCAATATTAAGTTGTCAGGTAAATTTCACGAAGCGTGAAGCAGTTATAAATTTTGATTCCTCCAAATTAAAATTATCTGGTTTAGCGGGTTTATTGGATAAAATTGGATATGCGCCAAATTTTGGTAATCGAAAAGATTCAGAGAAGAAGTTGGACAAACAATTTTTATATAAGTTAGGAATTGCAGGTTTTGCGTTTGGAAGTATCATGCTTTGGAGTTTTCCAGAATATTTAGGGATTGAAGATATGAATTCGAAGATGCGAAATTTTACTTCTTATCTTTCATTTATCGTTTCGTTACCTGTACTTTTTTATTCCGCAAGTGAATATTTTGTTTCTGCATATAAGGCATTGCGCGCGAAAAGTTTGAATTTAGATGTGCCAATAACCATTGGAATTATAGCATTGTATGGACAGAGTTCCTATTCTATTTTTGCTGGAGAAGGTCCGGGGTATATGGATTCGTTTGCCACTTTTATTTTTTGGTTGTTGATTGGTAAGTGGTTTCAAAATAAAACCTACAAAACGCTATCGTTTGAGCGTGACTATACCTCTTATTTTCCTGTTGCGATTACAAAATTAACGGGAAATACCGAAGAAATTGTAGAAATTGAGGTACTTAAAGAACAAGATGTTATATTCGTTCGAAACGAAGAAGTGATTCCCTGTGATTGTTCATTGATATCAGAAGAAGCGCGGATAGATTACAGTTTTGTTACCGGTGAATCTGTTCCTGTAACTAAGAAAAAAGGGGATTTTATTTACGCTGGAGGAAAATTGATAGGACAACGGGCAAAGTTTACCGTATTAAAAGCATGCAATCGTAGCCAATTGACCCAGTTATGGAACGAAGTATCGAAAGAGGATAAAGGAAAGAATCAAAAAACGGCACAAGACAAAATTTCGTATTATTTTTTAGCGATTATTTTACTGATTTCTTTAGGTGCAGGCATTGCATGGGCATTTGTCGATCCCTCTAAAATAACCCAGATTGTTGTTTCGATATTGATTGTTGCATGTCCATGTGCTTTGGCATTATCTAGTCCTTTTACTTTAGGTAATGTTATCCGTGTTTTAGGTAGAAAAGGAATGTATGTGAAAAATGCAAAGGTTATTGAGCGGATGAACGAGGTTACAGATATTGTATTTGACAAGACGGGAACCTTGACTACTGGTTTATTGGATGGAATAGAATATCAAGGAATTACATTGAGTGAATTTCATAAAAATTGTATTTTGCGTGTTGCTAATTCTTCTACGCATCCACTTTCTAGAGGGATCGTTTCTTTCTTAAAAACGCAAACGGTATTAGATGGTCATGAAATGAAATCGTTTGAAGAAATTTCGGGGAAAGGTATGCTAGCAATGGTTGAAGATCTTGAAATTCGTATGGGATCACGCGAATTTACTGATGCACCTATAGATATAGGTTTGTCGGATGAAACAGCGGTGCATATACAGATAAACGGAACCTATTTTGGTAGATTTATTTTTCATTCCGAATTAAGACCTGGCATAGCAGCAATGATTAAAGGCTTGACGAATTATCGTTTACATGTATTGTCTGGAGATAACGAAAAAGACAAAGAAGCATTAGAAGCAATTTTTCCAAAAGGGACCAACATCTTATTTTATCAGAGTCCGGTGGATAAGTCAACTTACGTTGACAAGTTACGAGCGACGAGTTATGAGAGACGGGAGACGGGAGACGAGAGACGAAGATCCATCTCCCGAAAGCTTTCGGGACGTCACTCGTCACTCGTTTCTGTCCTTATGGTTGGGGATGGGTTGAATGATGCTGGTGCATTGGGGAAATCGGATGTAGGGATTGCGGTTTCGGAGGATATTTTTCGTTTTACGCCTTCTTCGGATGCGATATTAGAAGCATCTACTTTACGTATGTTGCCACAGTTTTTAAGAATATCACGTTATGCTAAAACGGTATTGAAAACTTGTTTGGCCTTTTCTGTTTCTTACAATGTTATTGGATTGAGCATTGCCATTTCGGGCCAAATGTCACCTTTGGTTGCTGCGATTTTAATGCCGATAAGTTCGATTACGGTGGTGTTTTTGAGTACGTTTATGGTGATGAGGAAGGCCCTTCGAGAGCCTCAGGGGCCTAATTGAAGATTAGTTAATTTGAAGATGTATTCATGTGTAAATTTTTCAATGTGTAAATTTCCGTCACTTCGTCACACGTCACTTCGTCACTCTTCTTTCGTCACTTCTTCTCGCACTTCGTGCTCTTATGGCAACAATCCATGACCACTTCTTTTTTCTCTTCGGAGTAAGATACTTTAGGACTTATGTATGGAATGTTTAAGTTCATGCCTCTAAGAACGATAAGTAGACCAACCAACGTAATTATGTATGGTAGGTAGCGATTAATTTTGCTTCGCATAGGATTTCCAAGTTGTTGTGCGAAAAGACTGAAAGCAACTAATCCAGGGAGAGTTCCTAAGCCAAAAGCAAGCATACTCGTAGCAGATAGGAGAGGGGTACCCAAAACAACTGCAGTAATTAATGCAGTATACACCATGCCACAAGGGAGTAGTCCGTTTAATGCACCAAGTAAGAATAATTTAAGTGGACTTTCCGAACGCATGATTTTACCCATAGAGCGAGAAAGAAGTGACGTGTGACGAAGTGACGAAGTAAAAGGATTTTTGAAGAAAGTTAATTTATTTCTCCATGCATAGATGATAATACCGATTCCAGCGATGATACTTATTGCTTGTAGAACTCCGAAAAGTTTTATTCCCATACCGATGTAACCAACTAAATATCCGAGTATTCCGTAAACCAATACACGACCAATGTGGTATTGCAAAATACCAAAAAGCATTGCAGATTTGGAAGAACGATTTAAAGGTATTGCTAGAGCAATTGGTCCGCACATACCCAAACAATGCAGGTTTGAGATGACACCAAGAATAAATGCTGGTATAAAAATCGTTTCCATGTTTTATTATTTAAGCATGATTTCCTCTTTTTGCAGGAACTTTTTGTTTTCTATTTGATAATGAATGTTGATGAGGTATAACCCTTTTTGTAATTTGTTCTTTTCTACCATCATTGTTTTTGTTCCAACTTCTGCAAACAATTTATCTCCGTTTTTATCGTTTGGTTTGAAGAATTCTACAGACACGGTATCAATTTTTTCTGTCGCAGGGAACTGCAGTATAATAAAGTCTTTGTTCTCTGAAACTTTCACTTTTTCTTTTGCATCATTCGCATTGCGTTGTGCTTGAATTTCTTGTTCGTAGGCTATTTCTTTTTTGTAGTAGTCTTCGCTTTCTAAATCTGTATTTTTTGACATTAGGGTGAAAACCATCCATAGGATGAAAGTCATAAATGATGCCATAAAAATGATAATTCCTTTTCCCCAGTTCATAGTTGTTTAAGATTTTTAAGATTTTCCTCCCTTGAGGGAGGATTAAGGAGGGTGACCAATTTATCACCTCCCTCAGTCCCTCCTCAAGGAGGGAGGATGAATATTCTACATTAATGGTCCTAGAAATTTCACTTTGACGCGTTGAATTTCTTTCCCGTTTCCTAAAATTATAATAGTGCTTATTTTTTTTCCGTTTTCCATTGCCCCATATGGGTATTTTACGATAAATCGATCTTTTAAATGTGCTTCTTTTTTTAAATGAAGATTATGTACCACTAACTCTATTTTACCGATGTTGTCGTCTAATTTTAAATTGATTTTATAATTTTTCCGTGTTTTATTGGAAAGGTTCATTTCAAAAATATTGCTGATATAGCCTGAATTATTTGTTTGGTATGTAGTTCCACGTTGTCTGAAAATGGTTGCTTGAAAATCTTTTCTAGTTAGTAACAAGGAAACAAAAACACCTAAAATTAGTATTAGTAATGCAGTATATGCTTTCACACGTTTTGTCCATTCAAATCGGGTTCCATTTTTGATACCATTTTCAGAAACAAAGCGAATCAATCCTTTTGGTTGTCCTACGCTTTCCATGATGGTGTCGCATTCATCGATGCAGGCAGTACAATTGACACATTCTAATTGTGTACCATTTCGAATATCAATACCAGTAGGGCATACATGGACACATAATTTACAATCGATACAATCTCCTTTACCAGCAACTTTTCTGTCTTCTCCTTTTTTGATTTTTGCTCGGTCTTCCCCGCGTTTATGGTCGTAAGCAACGACCATTGTATTTGGGTCAAGAAGTACCCCTTGGAGTCTACCATACGGACAAATGGTTGTACATACTTGTTCTCTTAATCTGGAGAAAACAAAATAAAATACTGTAGTAAATACTGCAATTCCGATAAATCCACCTACATGTTCGGAGAATTTTCCAGTTTGAATATTCCAAAGTGTATCTGCGCTGATGATATAGGCAAGAAATGTATTCGCAATCAGAAAAGAGATACCCCAAAAGATAGCGTGTTTTAAGGTGCGTTTAGCTATTTTTTCGCGTGACCAAGGTGCTGCAGCTAATTTACGTTGGTGGGTATAATCGCCTTCTATCCAATATTCGATGCGTCTGAAAATCATCTCCATGAAAATGGTTTGTGGACATACCCATCCACAGAAAATTCTACCATATATGATGGTGAATAATATGATGCCTACAACTCCTAGTATGGTTGCTATTGCAAAAAGGTAAAAGTCTTGTGGCCAAAAAATTTTACCAAAAAGAATGAATTTTCGCTCTAAAACATTGAGTAAGAAAAATGGTTCTCCATTCAGTTTGATATGAGGGAGTGAAAATAATACGAGTAATAATAAATAACTCGTTATTTTTCTATAATTATAAAATTTCCCTTTAGGTCTTTTCGGGAAAACCCAAATTCGTTTTCCTTTTTCATCAATGGTTGCCACTGAATCTCTGTATGTTCCTTCTGCATCCTCCATTTGAGTTACGAGTTACGAGTTACGAAGTGACGTTTTATTTCGTCACTCAATTATTTCTCCTTGCGCTGCTTTTCCTTTCGCATCTGGTAAAGACAATACAAAAGAAGCTACTTGTTGTAATTGTACTGGATTGAATTTAGAATTGTGTTCTGGCATACCGTTAGGAGTACCATTTTTCACGGTTTTAAATACATCTTTAATGTCAAATCCGTATATCCAATTTTTATCCGTTAAGTTTGGTCCGATATTTCCTTCCCCTTTAGGGTTATGGCAAGTAACACAGTTTGTTTCAAACAATGCTTTTCCTTTGCTTAAATCTCCAGCATCTTTCATCAAAGTTACATTCGATTCATCCACATTCATAGCCATTTTGGATAAGTATGCTTTTACTTCTGCATCTGCTTTTTTGATTTCTTTTTCGTATGCTTGGTACTGTAAATCACCTGTATTAAATACGTGGTAATTGAATAAGTAAATTACTGCAGTAAGTATCGTAATTCCGAATCCCCAAACCCACCATGGTGGAAGGTTATTATCCAATTCGCGAATTCCATCGTATTCGTGGTGCATTAAGATCGTATGTTCTTCTTCGATAGGAACCACATCTGTAAGTACTTGATTTAATTTTTTTAATGCTTTTACCTCTTTTTCTTTACGTTTACGTTCATAAACAAGTGCTAAAAGACGTTTGAATTGCGATTGCAAATAGATAATTACTAGTAACAATACGACATTAATTGTGATTAGAAAATAAATATCTGCATTTTCTACAAGGATCCATGGTTGTGGATCAGTTGATGGTTCAGGGATAGACATGGCAAGTGTTGTATTTCCTGTAGCCATTAACCCAAACGTAAGAATTAGGATTAATGCTTTGAAGATCGTTCCATTTTCTTTGTTTTTCTTTTCTGTTAATTTATTGGTGAAATAATCTGATTTAACCAAATTGATAATAGAAGAAGATAAAATAAAGATGACAATTAGCATAATTACAATAGAAACGAGTAACCAATAAAAAGTGTTTAAGTTTTCTTTATAATTTGGTTTATACTCAATTTCAGTTGCCACTTCGGAAGTACCAGTTGCTGTTTCCGTTGGAGCTGCAACGACTGGAGGATTATCTACAAACGTTAGTATAGCGTCTAATTCCTCTTTGCTTACTTGTTGTCCTGGCATTTCCATTGGACTGAATCCTTTGATTGCTTCCGCCATTTTACTTTTACCAGAAGCAATTAATCCCGTAGCGTTGGTCACCCAATCGATTAATAGATCTCCTTCACCAGCATCGGTCCATTTTTGTTTTACACCTTTTAACATAGGTCCTGTAGAAGCCTTGTCAAGTAAATGACAAGTATTACATTTTGCTTTGAAAAGCGCTTGACCGTCTTGCGCATTTGCTGATACTATGAACATAGTAAAAGAAAAAAGCGCTATGGCCTGTTTGAATAACTTTTTCATCGTTCTATCTTTTAAAATCCTACTTCATTTTGAATTTCTCCCTCTGAATTTGTTTCAAAAGGGATGTTACTCAATTCATTTACTTCTTTTTTCTTCATACGAATCACGTAAGTAAGCATAAAAGCAAAAAAGAGAAAGAAAATGAGTAGAGAGATGATGGGGTAGATGGAAACCCCATCGATACTCGTTAAATTATGTTTTATGAATCGTAACATTGTTTTTCTTATTTAAAGTTTGTAACTGTAGTCGTAGACATTGCATCTTTTCCTAAGCGTTGTAAGTAAGCGATCAATGCAACGATTTCTTTTTTCTCCAATTTTGCAATTTCTGCTTTAACATTGACTGTTTTCAAAATTTGCGCAGGTTGGTTATTGATGATATCCGTAGCGATTTCATTTGCTTGTTTTTGAAGGTCTTTCAGTGCAACGTTTTCGTATCCTTTTGCATAAGGTACACCAAGTGTGCGCATTGCATTGATTTTTTTAGCAATTAAATCCGTTGTTAAATCATTGTCTTTCAACCAAACATAGGCAGGCATGATCGAACCTTTGGATACATCTTTTGGACGAATCATGTGTTGGTAGTGCCAGAAATTTGATTTTTTAATTTTAATGTTTCCACCTTCACGTGCTAAATCCGGACCAGTACGTTTGGAACCCCATTGGAATGGGTGGTCGTAAACAAATTCCCCTGCTTTTGAGTATTCTCCAAAACGTGCTGTTTCGAAACGCAAAGGACGAATAAGTTGCGAGTGACAATTGTAACAACCTTCCCGGATGTATAAGTCGCGACCTTCTAATTCAAGTGGTGTGTAAGGTTTCACACTTGCAATGGTAGGAATGTTGCTTTTTACAATCATCGTAGGTATAATTTGAACAAGTCCACCAATAGAAACCAATAAGATTGCTAATAACATCATTTGGAAAGGTTTACGCTCAATTTTACGGTGCCAGTATTCTCCTTTAACAGGTGCTAATTTCAAGTCTTTTGTAACAGTTGCTTCTGCCTCTTCGTTTTCCACCAATTTTCCTGATTTTGCAGTTTTCACAAGGTTGAATGCCATCATTACAGCACCTACGATGAATAATAAACCACCAATAGAACGAAGGATGTAGAAAGGTTTGATAATTTGAACTGTTTCTAAGAAATCTTGGTAAGTTAACGTTCCATCTGGATTAAATTGTTGCCACATTTGACCTTGTGCAAATCCGGCATAATACATTGGAATTGCATATAAAATAATCCCTAAAGTGGCAATCCAGAAGTGTTGATTCGCTAATTTTTTAGAGTATAATTCCGTTTTGAATATTCTTGGGAACAACCAGTATAACATACCGAATGTGAACATCCCGTTCCAACCTAATCCACCAACGTGCACGTGTGCAATGGTCCAATCGGTAAAGTGAGAGATTACGTTTACATTTTTCAAGGATAATAAAGGTCCTTCAAACGTAGCCATACCATAACATGTTAAGGCAACCACCATGAATTTCAACATGACATCGTCACGAACGCGATCCCAAGCACCACGCAAGGTCAATAAACCATTTAACATACCACCCCAAGATGGTGCGATTAACATGACAGAGAAAACTACACCTAAACTTTGTGCCCAATCTGGAAGTGCAGAGTACAATAAATGGTGTGGTCCAGCCCAAATGTAGATGAAAATTAAGGCCCAAAAGTGGATGATAGAAAGTCTATAAGAATACACTGGTCTGTTTGCTGCTTTAGGTACGAAGTAGTACATCAAACCTAGGTAAGGTGTTGTTAAGAAGAAGGCAACCGCATTGTGTCCGTACCACCATTGTACTAACGCATCTTGTACACCTGCATACCAAGAGTAACTTTTAAAGAAAGATACAGGTAATTCAAACGAGTTGAAAATGTGTAAGATAGCAACGGTTACGAACGTAGCGATAAAGAACCAAATTGCTACATATAAGTGTTTTACGCGTCTTACAACAATCGTCGCAAACATGTTGAAACCGAATACTACCCATAAAACAGCGATAAGG
Source organism: Flavobacteriia bacterium (assembly GCA_947463445.1). Lineage (GTDB taxonomy): Bacteria > Bacteroidota > Bacteroidia > Flavobacteriales_D > Crocinitomicaceae > CANHVK01. The sequence continues at coordinate 12,827 of CANHRS010000023.1, forward strand.
ATATCGATCCACCATTCTAACTCTGCATATTCTTTTCCGGAAGTTATCCCGAAGGGTAGTGTTGCAACCGCACATAAAATGATAAACTGCCAACCCCAGAAGTTGATATTACTTAATTTATCACTCCACATACGTGTTTTTAGTAAACGTTGCAGAGAGTAGTAAACCCCGGTAAAAATTCCATTTCCAACAAATGCAAAAATCACTGCATTGGTATGCAATGGTCTTAAACGTCCGAAGGACAAGAAACTAAATCCTAGGTAATCGTTGAAAAATTCGGGGAACGCTAGTTGTAGCGCTACGATTAACCCTACGACCATTCCGGTAATACCCCAAATGATGGTTGCGTAGGCAAAATTCTTTACGACCTTATTGTCGTAACTAAACTTTTGTACTTCCATTGTTACTTGTGTTTTGGTTATTATTTATTAACTCATCTTCGAATAAGATTCGCACGGAAGGTGTGTAATCGTCTTCGTATTGTCCTGTTTTTATTGCCCATAAGAATGACACTAAAAAAAATAGTGCTACAACTAAACTTACAACGAGCATTATGTATATGATTCCCATGATGCAAAGGAAGGAAGGATGTACTTTTTAGTAACTGACTCGAATTAGATGAAAAGATGATATATGTCATGTTTTAGCGTTCTATTAAATACTGAAAACATTTATTTACTTTTATAGCAAATAGTTCGAATGCGTATTTTCCATTTATTTTTCTTTTTACCATTTTTTACTTTCGCCCAATTTCACCCGAAAAAGATTGGGGAAGTAACTGGATTGGTATATTTTAGTGTTTGGGAAGAAGATACCATGGGTAAAGTATTAGCTGGTTCCAAGGAGGTGATTTTTCAGCATAATTATTCCGTTTCGATTTTACAGGTAAAACATGCGGATAAAATTTCGGTAGCGGAATTGACTTCCAATGTATTTGCCTTTGTGAGTACCCCAAAAACACGTGTTAAAAAGGCTTCAATAAGCTGGAATGATACTGTATTAGGTGTGAAAAAGAAATTGCACTTAATTCGAAAAGTGGTCGAAAATCCAATACAACTTGCTTTTGTGAAACGGAATGGTCGATGGTTTCAACACGTAAATCCAATTACGGTTATTGGAGATACAGTGCATGTTGTACCAAAACGGGTGCTACTTTTTATTAATGGGTATCGCGGATATGAACGCGAAGAAAATGAGAGTGATAATTTGGTGACAACGAAAGATCGTTATCATTATTGGTATACCTTAGACGACAGATTTATAGATACCTTAAAACCTACTGAAAGTTATTATTTGGACGGAAGCTTAAGTGTAAAAACTTCCAATCACCGGAATACAGTTCGCTTTGTGAAAAGTTATTATTTTTCCAACCATTTTCTTTCTAAGAATGATTCTTTGAAAAAGTATAATCGTTTGAATGTCGATCCAAATCCAGATGGGTTCAATTATCGAAAAGAAAAAGGGCGTATTGGAGGCAAAGCACTTTTACTGAAGTTGCATCCGCAGGAAAAAGATACGGTAGATATTGTATGTCATAGTATGGGATATGCCTATGCCTTGGGGATGATCGACGTATTGAAAGATAAAGTTGTATTTGGTAGTATCTATATTTTATCGCCAGAAAATGGGTGTCAGGATGGTGTCGACTGGACACAATTTAAACAAGTTTGGCAGTATGGTAGTAACCTAGACCAACCAAATCCAGATCCAGTTTGGGAGCAAGATGGGATTGCGCCACAATGTCAAGTGAAAGGTTTATTTTTTGACGCAACACATGGAAGGGCATTTATTCCTAAAAACTGGCCTAAGAAAAATTTTGTCGATAGCCACATGCCGATTAATTACGATTGGATTTTCGACCGAATTCAAAAAGGGGAGGCGGGGTATATTCGACGTTGATTATTTTTTAATTGTGTATACCAACGAAATTTGTCCAAATACAGGGTACACACTAGATCCTAAACTAGCAGCATTTTGTACAACTAAAAAGTTATACCCACCAGTTGCTATTGCACGTAAATTATAGGGAAGCTTGTAACTTACACCAGCTTCCAGTCCCATTATAAATGCATTGTTGTTGTATCCTAACCCTTCAAAATAATTCCCCAAATTGGTGTGTTCATACCCAGCATTGATCCTTACAGTTGGTGAAAGTTTTTTGTAGGAACGAAAATAATAGGCGAAAAATGCATCGTAATGATTCACGGATAATGCATTCGAAAAAAACGCAGAACCTAATCTAGAAAAAGTCATGTTCACTCCTACACTTAAGGGTAATTTTTTGTTAGATTTTACCAAGCGATATTCTGCAGTAATACCATTTACGGTATAAAAACCGGTGTATTTTTGACAACGAATTCCTACTTCAATCGAAGGTTTGATAGAATCTTGTGCTAGCGTAACTACTGAAAGTAGAACGCAAATAAAGGATACAATTATTTTCATAATGTAGGAAGAATTTCGTTAAATATGTTGTTTTGTAGTTCTATGTCTTCATGGGTGATTACATTTCGTCCCTTTAGTCTAGTAAATACATGTAACTCTGAATTGATAATCGTTACCTTTAGTTTTTCCTTATTTGTTATTCCATTATATAATAAAGCTGCACTAATAGGGTCTGCAGCACCATCTTTTTTTGCTTTGTAAACTGTTAAGGAAACATTGTCTGGTAACGTTATGCCATCCTCTAGTTTTTTGCGCATTACTTGTGTAATGGTATTTAACTGTTCCAAGGCTTGGTAAGGTCTATATTTATACCAGAAGCCATTTTCTCCTTGTTCCATGGTGGATGCGCTATAACCTAATGCTGGTCCAACTGCCGAAATTAACGCTAAAGTTTTGGTGGAGGGTACAATAATTGGGTCAATAAAAAACACCTTTTTTAGTACATCCGTATTTAATTTATTTGCACTAATTGCTTCTAATAGTAATGGACAACCAGTAGATGAACCGATGAGGGATATGTTCGTGTAACCTAGCGCGCGTAAAGCATTATATTCCTTTATAATTGGAGCTTGCCAATCTTCCCAAGTTGCTTTTTTAAAGTCACTATAATCTCTTCCGTGTCCACCGAGTAAAACAACTGAAATCAATGCATTCCCATTGTTTTTTACGAAGTTTTTAAATTCCAACCATTCGAATGTTGTAGCTGTAAATCCGTGAACTGCAATAAATACAGGGGTAGATTTTTCTTGAACAGAAGGCTTCGGTTTTGAAACGGAGAGTAAAAACTTTTCAGGGTATGTAATACTCGAATCGTTAATCGTTGTTCCATCTAAATCGATTACATTGTCGATTGGAGGTAGTGTTTCTGATTTTTTACATGCCGTAAATAAGCAGATGTATAGGGATAGATAAATAAAAAGTTTCATTTATTTTTTTTGGTAAAATTAGTGTTTTTTTACCATTAAGACATTTAGAATAGATTAGTTAATGCTTAATATTTAGTTATTTGAGAAATAAATCGGAATAATTTATAAATGAATAATGACCAAAGGTCACTTAATGAACTTCGGTTTTAGACATTTTTTTCTTGCTTAATTTCTTAATGGTTAGTCTGCCTGATTTATTTTTTTTAATTATCTTTAATTATGCACTTTTTATCTCAATTAGCCCATACCTTAAAGCACAATCTCCCAGGAGAACGCGCCCATTTACCATTGTCGCCTTTGCATCGCCCTGTGACAAGTGAAGTGATTCAAAATCTGACGGAATATAAAGAATCTGCGGTTGCGGTTGTATTGTTTGAAGTGGAAAAAATAGTGCATTGCATTTTGATCCAACGCACAGAATATACTGGAAAGCACAGTGGTCAAATTAGTTTTCCAGGTGGAAAAAAAGATAAAGAAGATATCGATTTAGTTACGACTGCTAAACGTGAATGTTTGGAAGAAGTCGGTGTGGATATTTCAAGTGCGGAATATTTAGGAAAATTAAGCCAAGTATATATTCCAGTGAGTGGTTTTTTGGTTGAGCCGCATGTGTTTTATTATCCGGAAGTTCCAATATTTGTGCAGCAAGAACGCGAGGTTGCAGCTGTTTTTACCATTTCACTGGATGAATTACTCGCGGAAGATGTGATCAGCGAAATGAAAGTAGAAACGGAAAACAAATTAGTGAAAATGAAAGTTCCTTGTTTCGCTATTCGAGATAAACAGATTTGGGGTGCGACAGCGTTGATATTGAATGAATTGAGAGAAACGGTTCGAGTGACGGAAGAGACGAATGTGACGAGTGACGGTCCTTCCTTTCGACAAGCTCAGGAACCGAAGTGACGAGTGACGGAAGTGACGAGTGACGAACGATAACTCAAATTGAAGAAGTTATAATTAAATAAAGAAAAAATGAGAAATATAAAAAAGTTTATATTTATTCTATCATTAGGAATATTTATTTCAATTCTTACTATTTCCTGTGATCCGATGTACACAAATAATTACACACTTGAAAACAATTCAGACTCTACTTTGTTTGTAAGTGTAAATAGGACATATATAAATGATTCGATTTCGTCAAAATTGATAAGTTATAATTGGCAGACAATTCATGCGCACACTTCAGAAGTAATTAATACAGATAGAATGAGAGGTAAATTAAAGGATGATCAATTAAATTATTTTGGTAATTCGATTAAGTTGACATTAGATACTCTTACAAAAATTGAAGTTAAAAAAGACATAAATAACTACTTAAATTGGAAAAGAATAATAATTAATAATACCAACGAATATACTTTCTCAGTTGCTACCTCCGAATTAAAGTAAAAGAAGTAATATACTGACTTTTCTCATGTTTATGTTAAATCCCATTGCATATATTTGATCGAACTCTAAAATATAGAAATTATGAATGCTGCACATGTACATCTTTTACTGAATCACCTACCAATTATTGGAATCCTCGTTGGTTTTATAATTTTGGTGAGTGGTTTTGTTTTTAAATCTGCTTTGACTAGACGCATCGGAAATATCACCTTATTTTTTGCGGCAGTATTTGTGTACCCGAGTTTTAATACTGGGGAAGGTGCAGAAGAAGTGGTGGAGAATATGCCAGGTGTAAGCGAGGGGTTGATCGAAAAACACGAAGAATTAGCAGAACAAATGGTTAATTTTGTAACGATCTTACTGCCTTTATTGTTGGTGACATTTTATACTGATTGGAAACAAAAAGGGTTTTTGAAGTATGTCCAATGGGCTGTATTAGCAGTTTCTTTTATTGTCATCATTTACGGCAAATTGGTAGGTACAACCGGAGGAGAAATTAGACATACGGAAATACGAACCGAGCAAGTTGGAGGAGGAGATGCACCATCGTTTATTAATAAGGAAGCAGAGGGAGAAGACGAAGATTAATCAAGTTTTCAACCAACCTGTAATACTTAATCTGTTTTTTTGTGTCGTTAAAACTGCATGCGGAATTTCATTGCTTTTGAAAAATACACATTTTCCCATCGTTGGTGTAATTTTATAGGTTTCCTTATCTAGTTCTACTGCCAATTCTCCGCCATCGTTTTCTTGCCAATTTTCATTCAGATAAACAATCAGGCTATATTTTCGTGAATCTTTATTCGTAAATTGATCGAGGTGTTTATGGTAGTAGGTTCCTTTTTCGTAAAGCGTATAATGAAATTCATAGGATTTAATTCCTGTGTAACACGTTGTATTTAAGTATTCTATAAAGGTATCTAAAATATCCAAAAATTGATTTTCACTAGCGTTGTTGTGTGACCTTTCTAACCAACAAATTTGATCTCCACGCACATTGGTTAACGTGTTTTTATTGGTGTTACTACCAGTGCCTGCGCGTTTTAATTTTCCTTGATTATGTAGTTCTAGGATATTATTTCGAAGGTTTAAGAGTAAAGAATTTGGGATGAAATTCTCTTGAATGCCCACTTTGTTTTCGAGAAATGAATCTATCAAAGTGTCAAAGACCTTTTTCATAGTATCGATTTTAACAATCGACACATGTCAAGAGTGATGTAAGGTAGGTGCTAAATTTGGATATATTGGATAATAGTCACACTATTTTTAATTAATCGAACTTCGATTGTTAAATCATTGTAAATTAAATATTTAAAATATTTTTTTTCTTTCCCTCCTTGAAGGTCCCGAAAGCTTTCGGGAAAGGGAGGTGATTTTTTTTAATGAATATGTTAAATAGATTTTACAGTGAGTTCCATATCACACACTTCACTTCTTTGGTTTACCTACGCGTTTTTTTCCACTTCCACTTCCACCTCCCGTCGCTCGTCGCCCGTCGCTCGTCACTTTCTTGGGTCCTTTTCCAAATAAGCTTGGCTTATTGCCGCTTTTTTTGGCTTTATAGGTCGGTTCTTTTGCAGCAACAGGTTTTGCTTTCGGTTTTATTTTGGATTTATTGGTTTCAGAACTAGAAGTTTCGATCATTGTAAATATATGATTCAACTCACTTTCTGTCAAATCGCGCCATTCTCCTAACGGAATTCCAGTAATTGGTACATTCATGATACGCGTTCTTTCCAACTTGCGCACTTCATAACCAAAATACTCACACATACGACGAATTTGACGGTTTAAGCCTTGAATCAGGGTAATTCTAAAAACCAGGGTGCTTTCTTGGGTGACCTTACATTTTCGCGTTACTTGTCCTAAAATAGGAACACCAGTCGCCATGGAAGTGATAAACTTTTCATTGATTGGTTTGTCTACGGTAACCAAATATTCTTTCTCATGCGCATTTTCTGCACGTAAGATTTTATTAACGATGTCTCCATCATTGGTCAAGAAAATTAATCCTTGGGAATCTTTATCCAAGCGACCAATGTTGAAAATTCTAGAAGAGTGATTTACGTAGTCTACGATATTCCCTCGTACATCGTCTTCTGTAGTACACGTCACACCAACCGGTTTGTTGAATGCAATGTATACGCGATCTTCCATGGAAAGCGGTTCCAAGCGTTGACCATTTACGGTAACACGGTCCCGTGGTTTAACAACATCGCCAACTACAGCTTTGCGATTGTTGATATACACCGTTCCTTTTTCAATGTATTTATCTGCTTCTCTTCGAGAACAAATACCACTTTCAGCGATAAATTTATTGAGACGAACTACGTTGTAATTTTCCATACTACAAAAGAAAGCAAAAATTATTGATTCGGTTACATATAATCTCAAATTCAGTCATCTCTCGAAAGGTAGATTGTATGTTGAGATACATTAGTTTCCCTACTTGTTTGGTGTTTAAGGACGGTGAAAATTGCACTTTTTTTATTACAACTGAATTTACATAGGTGGTATTTAGATTAAGTTGCTGTATTGCATTGTTTTATAGTTTGTTTACTTCCTTTTGTGGATTTTTGTTTAAGTTTTATTGAAAATAATTAAACAAAACGTGTGAAATAAAATTTTGTTGAAGTATATTTGCTTAAATCTAAACAAAAACATGAAAGTTTTTACCATAGCCCAATTGGAACAGTTTTCCGGCGTCAAAGCACATACGATACGTATTTGGGAGCAGCGTTACAATGCACTGCAACCGAGTCGTTCAGAAGGAAATACCAGATACTACGATAACAACCAATTGCGTAGACTTTTAAATATTTCTAGTTTGATGGAATATAAATACAAACCTTCTAAACTTTGTATTCTTTCGGATGAAGCATTGGGTGAGTTGGTGCAAGAACATTTACTTTCCAAGCAAGATGAAAATCCGGTGAATGAATTTTACATCACCCAATTAATTGCTGCAGCAACTGCATATAATGAGCAGTCTTTTTCAACTATTTTCAACGCAGCTATTGCAGAAAAAGGATTGAAATTAACGTATGGAGATATTATTTATCCATTGTTGGTAAGGGTTGGATACATGTGGACCCAAGACTCTATGTTGGTAACACAAGAACATTTTATGTCTAGCTTGATAAAACAGAAAGTTTTTACTGCAGTTGAACAAATTGAAAACACCATTATTACCTCCGATAGAACGTGGTTATTATTTCTTCCAGAAAACGAATTTCACGAACTAGGTTTATTAATTGCAAATTACATACTAAAAAGTACCGGTAATAAAGTGTATTATTTAGGAAGTAATGTTCCGCTTCAGGCTTTAAACACTACCTTAGAAGATTTGTATGTTTCCGATGCCTTAACTTTTTTGGTTCATACACCATCAGCGGAAGATATTAGCGAATATGCTAAAATAATAGGAGATCACAATGTGTCATTGCACATCGCAACCAATGAACAGACAAAAAAATATTTGTCGGATAAATTAACGTGTACTTGGTTGACAAACCTTAATGAACTAGAACAACATGGCTAAAATAGCAATCATAGGATCCGGTTTTGCTGGAATAAGTACCGCTTCATACCTAGCGAAAGCAGGGCATGAGGTACATGTATATGAAAAAAATACCACACTCGGAGGTAGAGCTCGTTCATTTACTACGGAGAATGGATATATGTTTGACATGGGACCAAGTTGGTATTGGATGCCCGATATTTTTGAACGCTATTTTCGAGATTTCGGTGTAAATGTGTCGGATTTATATGAATTAAAATTACTTAACCCTTCGTTTGATGTGGTTTTTGGAGAAAAAGATACGATGCATGTTCCGGAAAATTTCGAGGAATTATGTGCCTTGTTTGAATCCATTGAACCGGGAAGTAAGTTACAATTGATTAAGTTTTTAGAAGAAGCGGAGTTTAAGTATAAAGTTGGGGTAGATGAATTAATCTACAAACCAGCAAATTCTATTACAGAATTTATGACGCCGGATGTCATGAAAGGAGTACTTCGTTTACAAGTTTTCTCTTCATTTAGTAAACATGTTCGAAAATATTTTACCAATCCGAAACTGATTACATTGATGGAATTTCCGGTGTTGTTTTTAGGTGCAATGCCTCAGGATACGCCGGCTTTATATAGTTTAATGAATTTTGCAGGACTAAAATTGGGTACGTGGTATCCGATGGGTGGTTTTGGAAAAGTAATAGATGGTATGGTGCAAGTAGCGGAACAATTAGGTGTTAAGTTTCATGTTAATTCTGCTGTCCAACATATTAACGTCGAAAATGGATTAGCTACTTCCCTTACTATCCACGATCAAAGGATATATTTTGATGCCGTAATTGCTGGGGCAGATTACCACCACGTAGAAAGTAAATTACTACCAGAAAAATATAGAAACTACTCAGAAGCGTATTGGGGTAAAAAAACATTTGCACCGTCTTCTTTAATTTACTATCTTGGTGTAAATAAGCAGATTTCAAATTTAGTACACCATACACTTTTCTTTGATGAGGACTTGACGCAACACGCGAAAGAAATCTACAAAAATCCAATGTGGCCGTCTAAACCTTTGTTCTATGTTTGTTGTCCTTCCAAAACAGATAAATCCGTTGCACCGGAGGGACATGAAAATTTATTTTTATTGATGCCTTTAGCACCTGGGTTGACAGATTCTGAAGAATTACGCGAAAAGTATTTTCAGCAGATGATGCAACGATTAGAAAAACAAACAGGAGAAAAAATCATGGATTTCATTGATTACAAACGTAGTTATTGTGTCAATGATTTTGTGTCAGATTACAATTCCTACAAAGGTAATGCGTATGGTTTAGCCAATACCTTAGGACAAACAGCAATTTTTAAACCGAAAATTAGAAATAAAAAAATTAGTAATTTGTTCTATACCGGACAGTTAACTGTTCCTGGTCCTGGGGTTCCACCTTCGTTGATTTCTGGGAAAATAGCAGCAAATGAACTAGTAAAACAATTAAAATCTTAAAACGATGAAAGCACTATTTGATGAGGTGTCAGTGATGTGTAGTAAGTTGACTACCAAGAGATACAGTACAAGTTTTTCCTTGGGTATTCTTTTTTTGAAAAACCCTTTACGAAACCCAATATATGCCATTTATGGATTTGTTCGTTTTGCGGATGAAATTGTAGATAGTTTTGATGGCTACGATAAAAAGTATTTATTAGATAAATTTCGTGCAGATTTATATGAAGCACTAGAACAACGTATTTCGTTAAATCCAATTTTAAATTCATTTCAACAAATTGTACATCAGTATAACATTGATATCGAATTGGTGAATGTTTTCCTAGATAGTATGGAAATGGATTTAGAAAAACAGTTCTATGTGAAAGAAAATTATGAAAAATATATTTTAGGTTCTGCAGAAGTGGTTGGACTAATGTGTTTGAAAGTTTTCTTAAACGGAAATCAAGAGAAATACGACGAATTGAAGCCATATGCCATGAAATTGGGTGCTGCATTCCAAAAAATCAACTTCTTGCGTGATTTGAAAGACGATTACCAAACATTGGGAAGAACCTATTTTCCAAATGTAGATATGACGGAATTTACGCTTCAAGCAAAAAGAGAGATAGAAGAGGAGATAGCACTAGATTTTAAGGAAGCATTAATTGGAATTAAAAAGTTACCAGTTTCCTCCAAAGGCGGAGTTTATTTAGCGTATGTGTATTATTTGACGTTATTCAAAAAAATCAAGCGCGTTTCTGTGGATCGAGTATTGGTAGAACGCATACGCGTAAGTAACGGAGAGAAAATCGCGTTAATGTTTAAAAGTATGTTACAGTTTAAAACCAATATGTTGTAATGAAATTTTGTATGTTTTTTTTACTTCCTTTTTTCTTTGTTAGTGCTACGAGCGTTGATACTGTTTCGGAAGCAAGAACATTATTCAAAACAGCGGCATTCAACGCACAATCCTGTGCTTCATTGATGTATGGTTTAAAAAATTACAATGAAAATAACAATCCTACCCTAGCTGCTTATAAAGCATGTGGATGGATGATGAATGCTAAATACGCGATTAACCCTTTGGATAAATGGAACTCTTTTTCTAAAGGTAAAACGTTACTGCAAAAATCGGTTAGTAAAGCTCCTCAGAATGTTGAAATTCGTTTTTTGCGTTTAGCTATGCAATCCAAATGTCCATCTTTTTTAGGGTACTCGGAGGATATACCCAAAGATAAAAATTTTGTTCTTCAGCAATTTAAGTCCTTGGATGACACAGAATTGAAAAATTTGATGAAAGGATTCTTAGAAAAAGCAGATATTTTGTCCGCTAGTGAAAAAAAAATAATTGAAAATTATTGATTATGAATTATTTGTATATTAATATATTGATTGTTGTGACTACCTTTTTTGGAATGGAGGGCGTTGCTTGGTTGACGCACAGGTATGTGATGCATGGCTTTTTATGGAATCTGCACAGTGACCATCATAAAAAAGAGGTGACCGGTTTTTTTGAGAAAAATGATTACTTCTTTGTAATTTTCGCCGTTCCTGGAATGCTTGGTTTAATTATTGGTGGCCAATATGACTACAATTGGGCTTTTTGGATAGGTTTAGGAATCACCATTTATGGAATTGCCTATTTTTTTGTTCACGATATATTTATTCACCAACGGTTTAAAATCTTTCGAAACGCGAATCAGTTGTATTTCAGAGCAATCCGTCGAGGACATAAAATGCATCACAAACACCTTGGAAAAGAAGAAGGCGAATGTTTTGGTATGCTATGGGTGCCTTACAAATATTTTAAAGAAGCCCGCTCGAAATAGCAATTGATTACCAAGAATCTATAATTTGTAATCTGCAAGAATCTGCAATGTACCAATCTGTAATTTCACCCTAAGCTGTCCCCATTGAGCTTGTCGAAATGTGTAGAAGGGCTACTCATCCTGTACACCAATTCCTATCTGCTATCTGCTATAAGCTATCCACTAATTCCTATATGCTAATTCCTATTTACTATTTACTATTTACTATTTCCTATTTCCTATTTACTATTTCCTATTTCCTATTTCCTATTTCCTATCTGCTAATTCCTATATGCTATAAGCTATTTCGCTATTTCCAATCTAAAATCGTACCCTAGCAAATCCCATAGCAAACGATAAGCTATGTCCATCTTTTTGGAAAAAGGATAACGCGTCACGGGAAGAAAAACCAAATTCATACCCACCATCTCGTAAAATAAAGTTGACTCCAACTGGCATATTATTCTTGTAGATTCCACCGCCAAAGTACCCACAGCTAAGTTGAAGCCATTTGACTATTCGAAGGTCACCTCCAAACGATACAACCGTATTTTTTATACTACCTGGGTTGTCAGAATTAAATGGAGCTACTAAATCAAAACCAATACCGAAATGTTGTTTTATATGGAAACTAGACCCAAAACGAAATGTTGCTGCGTTAGATAAAGTGTATTTTTCTTCTCCCACTAGGGTTAGCAATCCACCTTGTGACAAAAGTTGATTGATTGATTTTGTGAGGTTGTAGTCGTTTAAACTATGTATAGCAACGTTTCCAATTAAAGTATCCTTTACACGATATACATTTCGATTATATGTGACAGAACCAATGTTGTTTATGGCGAGTGCTACTTTTAATTTATTCCAAAAGATTGCGCTAACCGATAAATCTATACCGTATCCAGAACCAACTGCAGGAGGTATTCCACCTGTATATTTTTTTAACGAATTTACAGAAGCAAGAGCAGTTTGATAGTTGATAGTAAAGATAGAGGATAAAGAAGAATGTAAATCGATTCCCGAACTTGTTGCATCTAAATCAAACATAGCCATTGATTTAATGATTCGTCCACCTATACCAGCGTATAGATCAACAAAATTATTTATTCCAAAAACTTTTCTACCGTAACCTAGACTATAGGATCGATTCCAAATCATTTTGATGGATGAACCTTGTAAAAGGGAACTTAACTGCATAGGTATTGCCATAGTTCCACTGACAACCGCTTGTAAAGTATCTGAAGAGATAGATGTAGAGTTTGGAATACGAGTTGTTACTCCACCAAACTTTATATCCAATGAATCCAATAGGTTAGAGATTTTACCGTTGATTATTAAGTCTGTAGCATTAGTACTCAACTTTGAATACCATTGATAATTTTCTTGCACGTTAAACGCAATTCCTCCAAATTTTTTCCCTTGGAATGCAAATCCTCCCCATGTATAGTCTGCAAAAATAGAGACCCCTGCTTGTGCATATTCACCGATTGCGGTTTGTTGGTTTTTCCAGTTAAAAGGAACCACTGTATCGCCTAGAATAGAGTTGTATATAGCGCGTGAGAAATTTTTTAATCGTGCTTTTGATAAAACGTCTGATGTAAGTCCAAAACCAAATTCACTAGATCCAATGCTAACTTTTTTCTTTTCATAACCTGTTCCCCAACCTAATGCAGAGGTATTTACACCCAAGCATTGATAATCTGTCAAGAAGGTTGTAGCTACACCTTTACCAACCGCAGTGTATGCAACACCTTGGGATTGCGCATAAATAATTTGTGCGCATAAAACTGTGATACAAATCAGAAAGATTTTCATAGACTGTTATTAGTTACTACGCTGTAAAGATATAAAAAGCTCAAACACTACACGAAGAAATATTCTGCTCTACCAACTAAGCTCAAGTCAAGTCTTCAATCTGCTAATTCCTATTTGCTATATGCTAATTTCTAACTACTATCCACAAATTTCTATTTCTTATATTCTATCCACTAATTCCTATATGTTAACTGCTATTTTCTAACTGCTATTTCCTATCTGCTATTTCCTATCTGCTATTTCCTATCTGCTATTTCCTATCTGCTATTTCCTATCTGCTATTTCCTAAATGCTATTTCCTAAATGCTAATTCCTATTTCCTATATGCTAACTGCTATTTCCTATTTGCTAATTCCTATATGCTAACTGCTATATGCTATTTCCTAAATGCTAATTCCTATTTCCTATATGCTAAATGCTATTTCCTATTTCCTATATGCTAACTGCTATTTTCTATATGCTATTTCCTATTTCCTATATGCTATTTCCTATATGCTAACTGCTATTTTCTATATGCTATTTCCTATTTCCTATATGCTATTTCCTAAATGCTAATCCCAATTTACTGACATTAATCATGTTTTTCTGTGAGTAGCATCATTCATCACGCATTTGAATCTTCATTACTTTGCTTTAGTTAATTCTAAAAACCAACACTATGCCATTCTATCAAAAACACGGTACAATTCCTACAAAGAGACACGTCGTTTCTCGACAATCTAACGGGAATTTATACCACGAAGAATTAGTAGGTACAGAAGGGTTTGCAGGAATGTCTTCATTAGTATATCATTTACATCCACCAACCATGGTGAAAGAAATGGGGGAAGCATACTCTGTAAAACCAAAAATCGCTGTATCTGAAAATTTAAAATGTTTGAGTTTTGCAGGTTTTATGTTAAAACCAGAAGCAGATTATATTAAAAGTCGCAAAACACTTTTTGTGAATAATGATATGCATATTGGTTTAGCCGCACCTAAAAATTCAACCCCTTACTTTTTTAAGAATGCAGACGCAGATGAAATGATTTTCATTCACGTTGGTAGTGGTTCAATGAAAACAATGTATGGTAAAATTGAGTTTGAATATGGCGATTATTTAATAATTCCAAGAGGAACGGTGTATCAATTAGACTTCGCTACAGAAGAAAATAAATTGTTAATTGTCGAGTCTTTCAGTCCAATTACCACACCTAAAAGATACCGTAATCAATTTGGACAATTATTAGAACATTCACCATTTTGTGAGCGTGATATTAAAACGCCACAAGCCTTAGATACATTTGATGTAAAGGGGGATTTTTTGGTTAACATCAAAAAACAAGGTAATATTTATCCTTATACCTACGCAACACATCCATTTGATGTAGCTGGTTGGGATGGATACCATTACCCATATGCGTTCTCTATATTTAACTTTGAACCAATCACAGGGCGTATCCACATGCCGCCGCCGATCCACCAAACATTTGAAGGTAACAACTTTGTAATCTGTTCGTTTGTCCCTCGTATGTACGATTATCACCCAGACGCAATTCCTGCACCTTACCACCACAGTAATATTGATTCTGACGAATTGCTATACTATGTAGATGGAGATTTTATGAGTAGAAATGGCATTGAAAAAGGTCAAATCACCTTGCATCCAGGCGGATTGCCACACGGACCACATCCAGGTGCTATCGAAAGAAGTATCGGTAAAAAGGAAACGAATGAATTAGCAGTAATGATTGATCCATTCAAACCAGTAATGATTACGGAAGAAGCGCTTGGATTAGAAATTAAGGATTACTATAAATCCTGGGTAAACCAACAGTAGGGGTGAATCGTGATTCACCCGAATAGAATCGTGATTCACCCGAAAACATCGTGATTCACCCAAAAGAATCAACCGTAAGGGTGAATCGCGATTCACCCATAAATAAAAAATCAAAAAAAATGGAAACAAAAGACTTAAAAAACGTTGAGAATTATAACTACGGTTTAGAAAAAATCTTCGCTGAAGCACAAGATTTTCTTCCAATTAACGGTACAGACTATGTAGAATTTTATGTTGGAAATGCAAAACAAGCTGCACACTATTATAAAACAGCTTTTGGATTTCAATCCTTTGCATACCAAGGTTTAGAGACTGGTATAACAGACCGAACATCGTATGTGGTAAAACAAGATAAAATTAAATTGATTTTAACAACGCCGTTAAATTCAGAAAGTGAAATTGGTGAACATATCAAACAACATGGGGATGGTGTGAAAGTGATCGCACTTTGGGTAGATGATGCAAGAAAATCCTATGAAGAAACTATCAATAGAGGGGCGAAATCTTACTTTGAACCACGTATAGAATCCGATAAAGATGGAGAAGTTGTTCGAGCAGGGATTCATACCTATGGTGATACTGTACACATTTTTGTAGAACGTAAAAATTACAATGGGGTATTTTTACCTGGTTTTGAAAAATGGGAATCTGAATACAACCCTATACCAACTGGATTGAAATATATCGATCACATGGTTGGAAATGTGGATTTAGGTGATATGAATAAATGGGCGAAATTCTACGAAGAAGTAATGGGATTCGCAAATTTAATTACATTCGACGATAAAGATATTTCTACAGAGTACACTGCTTTAATGAGTAAAGTGATGACAAATGGTAATGGTCGTATTAAATTCCCAATTAACGAACCTGCACAAGGCAAGAAAAAATCGCAAATAGAAGAATATATTCAATTTTATGGAGGTGCTGGATGTCAGCATATTGCAGTAGCAACAGACGATATCGTTTTTACAATTTCGGAGATGCGTAAACGTGGAGTAGAATTTTTGCATGTACCAGGTGATTATTACGATACCGTTTTTGGACGTGTAGGGGATATTCAAGAAGATATTGAAACCTTGAAAAGTTTAGGTATCATGGTAGATAGAGATGAAGATGGGTATTTATTGCAAATCTTCACTAAACCTGTGGAAGATAGACCTACGTTATTTTTTGAAATCATCCAACGCAGAGGAGCAAACTCTTTTGGTAAAGGAAACTTTAAGGCTTTATTTGAATCTATCGAGGCGGAACAAGCTAAAAGAGGAACCCTTTAAATAGCACAAATCGTTCGGGTGAATCGCGATTCACCCAAAAAAGCACGAGCAATCGTGCTTTTTTCAGGTAGGAATTGAAAAAAAACCATAATTATGTTAATGCCCTTTAACCTTAATAAGTGGATTGAAGATAACAAACACTTATTACAACCACCTGTTAATAATGCCGTTTTGTATAAAGATTCTGATTTTATTGTGATGATAATCGGTGGGCCAAATGCACGAAAAGATTTTCATTATAACGAAGGGGAAGAATTATTTTATCAATTAAAAGGAAGTATGAAATTGCCGATCATTCAAGATGGTAAACGTACTATAATTGAAATCAAGGAAGGAGAAATGTTTTTACTTCCAGGAAAAACATACCATTCACCGCAACGATTTGCAGATACCATCGGACTTGTAATCGAACGAAATCGAAAAGAAGTTGAATTTGATTCATGCACCTGGTTCTGCGATGCATGTAATGAAAAATTATATTCCGAAGAATTTAAATTAGAAGATATAGTTAGTCAACTTTCCAATTTGTTACAAAAAGTATATGATTCAGAGGAAATTCGTACCTGTAAAAAATGTGGAACAATAATGGAAATCCCAACCGCCGAAAACAATACTTACACGTACGGGCGTGACGTGTCGCGCCCTAAAATGTGACGTGTCGCGCCCTGATTTTTTATAAAATAAAAAATCATGATCCATCCATCCATCATCATCATCCAACCATCATCCATCATCATCCATCCTAATTAAAATCATCAAACATCATCCATCAATAATATAATCAAATCATGTCAAATCAAAAATCAGCAACCATTATAGGCTCAGGACTAGTAGGTTCATTATGGGCTGTTTATCTTTCGAAAGCAGGATATAAAGTTACAACATATGATCGTCGTTCAGACCTTCGGAATATTGCGTTATCTGCAGGTAAATCGATTAATCTTGCAACCTCATTTAGAGGATGGAAAGCATTAGACGCTGTCGGAATTGGAGATGCAATACGCGAGATTGCAATTCCAATGTACAGTCGTACTAT
The DNA here is from genome assembly GCA_947463445.1 of Flavobacteriia bacterium. Classification (GTDB taxonomy): domain Bacteria; phylum Bacteroidota; class Bacteroidia; order Flavobacteriales_D; family Crocinitomicaceae; genus CANHVK01. The sequence goes on from CANHRS010000023.1 coordinate 30,333, forward strand.
TCATGAGCTCGATGGCACAATTTCTTCATTACCATATGGAAAAGAAAACCAAGCAATCTATTCTGTTTCGCGCGGAGAAATAAACGCGAAACTTTTAGAGATTGCAGGTGAAAATGACAATGTAACATTAAACTTCGATGTAGATTGTGTATTTGCGGATACAAAAACTGGGAAATTTAAACTGAAAAATAATAAAACAGGAGAGGAAACCGAACACCAAACGGATTTATTATTTGCAAGTGATGGTGCCTTTTCAGCAGTTAGATACCATGGGTTCCAAAAATTAGATCGTTTCTCCTATAGTCAGAATTACATTGAAGATGGATACCGCGAAATCTTACTTCCTGCAAATGCAGATGGAACACATAAATTAGAAAAAAACAGTTTACATATTTGGCCAAGAGGTCGTTTTATGTTAATCGCTCTTCCAAATTTTGATGGATCATTTACTTGCACCTTATTCATGCCTTTCGATAACCATGAATATTGTTTTAATAAATTGACGGATAGAAATAAAGTACAAGATTTTTTCAAAGAAGTTTTTCCGGATTTCTATGATTTACTTCCTACTATTGCGGAAAGTTGGGAAGATCACCCTTTGTCTGCTTTAGCATTAATTCGTTGTTATCCATGGACAAATGGAAAAATGGCATTGATGGGAGATGCTGCACATGCTACCGTGCCTTTTTATGGACAAGGAATGAATTGTGGTTTTGAAGATTGTTCAATAATGTGGGAATTGATGCAACAACATAAAGAAAATTGGCCGATTATATTCCAAGAGTATGAAAAATCAAGAAAACCAAATTGCGATGCAATGCAAGATTTATCCCTGCAAAATTATACGGTTATGCGCGACAAAGTGACGGATCCGGTATTCAAAATGATTCATAAAATTGAAAATCGATTGACTCATCTTTTTCCAGAGGAATTCACACCACTTTATAGTATGGTATCTTTTTCAAATACGGAATATAAAAATGCCTTGAAGCATGGAAATGAGCAACAAGAAAAAATCCGAAATTGGATCGAAATCCACCAACTCGACGATTCAATGACCATCGAAAAACTCGACGAATTACTCCAAAAACTTCAACCGTTGGGGTGAGTCGTGACTCACCCGAATTGAGACTTCACTCACCCGAATTGAGTCTTCTCTCACCCGAATTGTGTCATGACTCATCCACCCTTATTCGTGACTCACCCGCTTATTTAGTGTACGGATGTTGCATTGCAACATCCCATTTTTCTTAAAATAAAAAAAACAAAAACCCAAAATCCCCAAAAATGAAACAATCAACCATAGACCTCATTTCACGCATCGAACAAAAATTCGAAGCTATCGATCAAAATCCAGAAACACATCTAGAAGGTTTAGTATGGGCAAAACCAATTACCTATTGGGATTACATACAAACGGATGCATTACTCGCTTTACAAACCCAACGAACTACGTTGCCTGATGAAATGGTATTTGTTATGTATCATCAAATTAACGAGTTATTGTTTAAAATGATGTTGTGGGAAGCGGAACAAGTTACAAAGAATACGAATTTAACGGCTCCCTTTTTTGCGGAAAAATTAGATCGCATTAGTCGTTATTTCGATATGCTAGCATCGTCATTTTCCATCATGCAAAATGGAATGGAAACAGAACAATACTTGAAATTTAGAAATACACTAACCCCTGCAAGTGGTTTCCAAAGTGCGCAATATCGCTTGATTGAATTCGCTTCAACAGATACAATTAATTTGATTGATTATCGTTTTCGAGCAACAATAGATCGTAACACACCTATTGAGCATGCGTATGAACATCTTTATTGGCATGCTGCAGGTAAAGACCATAAAACAGGAAAAAAATCAACGTTAATTCGTTTGTTTGAAGAAAAATACAAAGAGTTGTTTTTACGTAAAATGGAAGAATATAATACCTCCAACTTATATGCGAAATTCAAATCATTACCGAAAGAGGTACAAGAAGATCCAACATTAATAAAAGCGATGCGACATTATGATTATACCGTAAACGTAACCTGGGTAATGGCTCATTATAACGCTGCTGCAAAATACCTACAACCGGAAGGAGAGATCGTCGAGGCAACTGGAGGTAGTGATTGGAGAAAATACATGCATCCTAAATACCAAAGGCGTATTTTCTTCCCGGAATTATGGTCCAAAGAAGAAATTAAAAATTGGGGAGAAAACCTTTAGCTCTTTCTAAAACCGTTGGGGTGAATCGCGATTCACCCGAAATAAAACGATACAAAAAAAGCACGAGCAATCGTGCTTTTTTAATTATAAAATATACGTAATTTTATATCTCATTTAAAATCTATATACTATGAAAAAACTATTTACACTAGTGCTATTATTTTGTTCGTTACAGTCTTTTGCACAATTGACTTTACTTAATGAAACAGACTATGATTTTTATCCATTTCAACTTTCTAATGGTGATTGGATTTTGGTTTCTCAAAGTTATTCAAAAGATAAACTAAAATCAATAACTTTTTATAAAAGTGATTTAAGTGTTTATAAAACTATTGATATTTCTCAAAAATTTCCATTTGACACTACGGGTTATACTTATAATCAGATTAGATTAGGTGAA
>CANHRS010000024.1 GCA_947463445.1 Flavobacteriia bacterium
GTTTCATATAATAAAGCGGGTTTCTTACATCAAATTCTATTAGTTTATTTACATCTTGTAAAGCATCAGCAAACTTTTCGATGGTTAATTTTAAATTAGCATTGTTATAATAAAGTTCGAAATCACTTGCGTCTAATTCGATTGCTTTATTATTATCTAGTATTGCTGCTCGATAATCTCCCAATTGTGAATGTGTTATAGCTCTAAGTTTATAGGCCTCTTTAAAGTCAGGGTTAATTTCAATAGCCTTTGTGTAGTCATCTATGGAAGCTGAAAAATTTCGCATAGTTTGATACGTGTTGCCTCTACCTATATAAGCTATAAAATTAGTTGAATCTAATGATATAGCTTTATCCATATAACTAATCGATTCTGTAAAGTCATTTAATTTACTTTTCAATAATCCTAGATAATAAGCTGCTTTTGAATTAGAGGGGTCATTTTTTAGTACATATAAAAAATCATGGTTAGCTGACTTATCGTCTCCTAGTCCCAAATAAGCATCTCCGCGACTTAAATATATTTCTAAAGCAGAAGTATCTTGGAGTAATACTTGTGTATAATCTTCAATTGCTTCCGTATATTTTTTTAATTCTTTTTTGATGTCGGCTCGGGCAATAAAAGCATCTTCAAAGGTAGGGTCTGCTTGAATTATTTGATTGTAATCTGAAATAGCACCTGATTTGTCGTTTAATTTATATTTGATTCTAGCTCTGTATAAATATGCATAAATATATTTTGGGTCTAGTGAAACCACTTTATTTAAATCAATTAAAGCAGCGCGTAGATTATTTAGTTCTATAAATGCCAAAGCGCGATTGTAATGTGCAGAAGGATCATTAGGTACTAATTCAATCGCGTGTGCGAAATCTTCAGCAGCTAAATCGTATTTTTTTAATTTTAGATACAAAGAGCCTTTATTTCTATATGCTTTTTCAAAAGTTGATTCGATGAAAATACATTTTTCATAATCTTCAATAGCATCTCTAAAGTTTCCTATTTCTGCAGCTGCTTGTGCACGATTAAAATAAGCGGGAACAAACAATGTATCAAGAAGTATTGCTTTATCAAAATCTTCCACGGAACCAGTATAATTCCTGAGCATATGATGTGTATTTCCCCTGTTAAAATATGCTAGTTTATTATTTGTGTCCAAACTGATGGAGGTAGTAAAATCTTCTATTGCACCTTTATATTCTCCCATTTCAGATTTAACTATACCTCTATTCATAAAGAATTCAGGTTTATTAGGGTTTAGTTCTATCGCTTTAGAGTAATCTTCGAATGCGCCCTTAAAATCTTTTTGGTCTAACTTATCATTTCCACTCTTATAGAAATCCAAAGCATCTTGGCTAATACTACAAAAACTAACGATACATAGAAGTAATACGAATGCTAAATCTTTCATTTCTTTGATTATCAAATTGATTTTTTTAAAATATCAATAAAAACTTACCATAAATAAAGGTATAATTTTATTAATAATCAAATTTTAGTAGTCTAAATTATTAATAGATGATTTCCCACAAGAACAATCCATGGGCAGGAACAGACATTTTAGCTTCGCAGCGATTATTTTTCGCAAGAATCGTTGAGATTTCAGAAAGATCTATTTTTCCTTCACCTACTTCTAGTAAAGTCCCAACTATTGCTCTTACCATATTCCTTAGAAATCTATCTGCAGTAATTTCAAAGTAGAATACGTGTTCATTTACCTGTGTCCATTTTGCTTTGCTTACTTCACAAATATTTGTAAAAACATCTGTGTGTAGTTTTGAAAATGAAGTAAAATCTTTTTTACCTAACAATAATAATCCAGCTTCGTTCATTTTTTGTATGTCCATTTTTTTTTTATAATAAAGACTAGTACTTTGTATAAACGGATCTTTTTGTGTATGAATGAAATAGCGATATATTCTTGATTTTGCGTGGAAACGTGCATGAAAGTCTTTATTTACTTTTTTAATTGTATAAATAACAATAGATACTGGAAGTAAACGATTCAATTTATAGGTAAGTATATCTTCTTCCCATTTAGTTGGTAAGTCTACATGGGCAATATAATGTTTTGCATGTACTCCAGTATCGGTTCTTCCACAACCAACAATATCAATTTTTTTTGCGTCGAATAATTTTGAAAGTGCTTTTTCAATAGTTTCTTGCACGCTGATTTGATTTGGTTGTATTTGCCAACCGAAATAATTCTGACCATTATATGCTAATTCGATAGCGTATCGTTGTAATTCCATTAGAGAATATTTACTTCACGTTCGAGCACTATTCCAAATTTTTGGTAGACATTTTCAATAATTTCTGTGGATAGATTCAAAATATCATTTCCAGTCGCACCACCATAATTTACCAAGACTAAAGCTTGATTTACATGTACTCCACATGCACCAATTTTTTTCCCTTTCCAACCAGCGGACTCAATTAACCAACCAGCAGGAACCTTAACAGAATTTTCGTCGATTGGATAGGATGGTACATTTGAGAATGTTTCTCGAATTTTGTTATATAATTTTATGGGTACTACTGGATTTTTAAAAAAACTACCCGCATTTCCAAGATCTTTTGGGTTTGGTAATTTACTTGAACGAATAGCAATGACTGCATTACTTACATCTTTACTAGTTGGATTCGAAATTCCATTTTTTAATAGTTCCTGTTCTATTGCGCCATACTTGGTACTTATTTTTTCAACCAAAGACAAGTGAAAATACACATGAGTTATGATGAATTTTCCTTTTAATGCATGTTTGAATACACTTTCTCGGTAGCCAAATGCACATGCTTCTTTTGTAAATGTATGGATTTCACCAGTTTCTATTTCAAGAGCTTCTAATTTTTCAAATACATCTTTAATTTCTACGCCATAAGCACCTATGTTTTGCATAGGACTAGCGCCGACACTACCAGGAATCAAGGACATATTTTCAATACCGAAATATCCATTTTCGATTGTATGAAGTACAAAATTATGCCATTCTTCTCCTGCACCTACTTTTAATACTACAGTAACATTATTTTTTTCAATAATAGAAATTCCTTTAATTTCATTTTTAAGTACTAGTCCATTAAAATCTTGTGTTAACAAAACATTACTTCCGCCACCTAGTATTAATAATGCTTCGTTATTGTTTTTTGTTAAATTACGCGCTTCTTCTTCTGTTGAAAAAGTTGCAAATTTTTTTGCATTAGCAGAAACACCAAAGGTTGTAAAGTTTTTTAAATCTATGTTATATTCCATTTTAATGTATATCTATTGTAAATGGCATACGCATTTGAATTCCTTGCATACGTTCTAATTTAAGCAGCTCAATATAGTATTTTTTGATGTTTGCAGGAATCTTTGCTGTTAGATTGTTTTCGTCGATAGTAGTTTTATTATCTTTTAGTTCTTCTAATTGATTCAAGATTTCTTCCATTGGCTCTAATTTTTTTTCTGGCCAGTAGCGAGGAATGATTTTTTCAATCTTCGCTTTTTTAGCTGCATAAGAAATAGCATCATTTAATCCACCTAATTCATCTACGAGACCTATTTTTTTAGCATCGCTTCCAGTCCAAACACGACCGCGTGCGTAACGATGCACTAAATTAACATCCATGTTTCTTCCTTCTGCCACTTTAAGTAAAAAGTCAGTATAGATTTTATCTACTTGTTTTTGAATTAAAATTACTTCTTCATTGGATAATTTCTGATTTAACGACAACGAAGCATGTTTGTTCGTAGAAATTTTATCAAATGTAATTCCTAATTTGTCCTCAAAGAATTTCCCTGTATATGGTATAATTCCAAAAACGCCAATAGAACCTGTTATTGTAGTTGGTTCAGCAAATATTTTTGTAGCAGCCGTCGCAATATAATACCCACCAGAAGCAGCGACATCTCCCATAGAAACGATTATTTTCTTAGTCTTATTGGCTAGTACTACCTCTCTCCAAATAATGTCACTTGCTAATGCACTCCCACCTGGACTATTTACACGTAAAACAATGGTTTTAATATTATCATCTAATCTTGCTTCCCGAATATATTTTGCAACATTGTCCGAAGTTAATTCATCACCGTCTACACTTATTTCTCCCTCCGCCAAAACGATTGCAATATTTGGTTTCGATAAGTTATTGCTAATTTGTTGGTTGTAGAATTTTTTGCGTGCGTATTTTTCAAATGCTAGTAAATCCAAGTCATCCGGATTGTCGATTTGAACTTTTTTTGTTAATATATTTAATACTTCATCTTCGTATTTTGTTGCTTTGAATAATTTGTAATTTACTGCTTGTTCAACGGAAGTTACTAGAGCATTATCTGCAATTTTAGATAATGTTGCTGTATCTGAATCAATATCTTTTGCGATTTCAACACGAACTTCTTTCCAAATATTCTTAAGTAATTGTGTTGTTTGTAATCTGCTTGAATCAGACATTTTAGAATATAAAAATGGTTCAACCGCACTTTTGAAATCATTGTTTCTACCACGTATTACTTGCATTTCCACACCAAGTAAATCCAATGTATTTTTAAAGAACATAGGTTCTGTTCCAAGTCCTAAAAATTCAACCATTGTACCTGGAAATCCATAATTTTCTTTAACAACTGAAGTGACATATAGTTGTTTTTGAGAAATCATTTCGCCACTGGTATATGCCACAACAAATTTTCCCGATTTTTGAAAGTCACTAATTGCTCTACGAATTTCTTTAGCGGTAGAAATACCACAATTAATTCCATTAAATTCTATGTAAAGTCCTTTTATCGTGGGATCTGATTTTGCCTTTTCTAGACCAAATAGTATATCGCTTAGTCCAATTTTTTTATCTACGGAGAAAGTGGAAGGATTTAGTTTAGAAGAACTATTTTCTCCAATTTCACCATCTAATGTCATGTGTAAGATGGTTTTTGATGAATTTTCCTCTGTTTCTTCATTCGATAAACCTGCGAAAACAGCTCCTAAAATTCCAAAAAAGATAAGTGCATATACTATAGAAGCAATAATTATCGCTGTAAATGCTGGCCAAAATATTTTCCAAAAAGTAATTCTTTTTTCTGTCATAAACCTTATTTTAGAGCAAATGTACGGAACGATTTTCAAATTGTGTAACCCAGTTTTAGAAAGAACGTATCATTTGATAAAGTAGTGTAATATGGTACGAGTTTTTATTGGTTTTGGATCAAATCTAGGGGATAAATTAGCAAATATTAAACGTGCAATAACTAGTATTAATAATGAATTAGGTCAAGTTGTACATCATTCTTCTTTTTATCAATCAGAGCCATGGGGTTTTACATCTTCTGAATTATTTATTAATGGTGTTTTGGAATTACTAACCAATTTTTCTGCGGAAGAATTATTATTTGGTTTAAAAAAGATTGAGTGTAATATAGGTAGACAAGAAAAAACTTTGGAATTCTATACAGATCGATTAATAGATTTGGATATTTTATATTATGGGGAATCTTTGATAAACATACATGATTTAGAGATTCCGCATCCTAGGATCTATGACCGTCGTTTCGTGCTGGAACCTATGGTAGAAATAGCGCCAAATTTTATAGATATAAAAGTAGGTCAATCCGTGAAACAACTTTTAAATACCTGCTCTGATGAATCAATTTTAAAAAAAATACTAAATTAGTCTATCTTAATTGATAGTAATCTTAGGGATTTATTATTAATATTGTATAAATAAGTTAACTAATTTTCATAAATAAAAAATGAAAAATCATCCTTTTCAAAGTTTAGCAATCTTTACCGTTGCTGGATCTCTAGTTGCAAGCTGTAGCTTGATTAAAGATATCAATTATACTGTTACTCCGAGTCCTTTAGAAATGCATGCAGATAGCGTACGTGTTCGTGTAGAACTTACATTTCCTCAAAAAGGATTAAGAAAAAAAGCTTCAGTTGAAGTTACTCCTATGTTGGGTAATACTACTTTTAAACCAGTATTAATTATGGGAGAAAAGGCAACTGGAAATGGAACTACAGTTAGGTATAAGCCAGGTGGTTTTGTTAACTATGAAGATGTAATTGCTTACACACCAGAAATGGAGAATGCAGAATTAACAGTTTCGGGACGCGTAATGAAAGGAGGAGTTCAGAAAATGGTAACTCCAATAAAGAAAATTGCAGATGGTACCATAATTACTCCTTATTTAGTTAACAAGGATTTTAAAGTAGTCAGTGAGAAAGATAAGCACATCAATGTTCGTGAAGATGTTTATACTGCTCAGGTTACCTATTTAAGAGCTAAATCGGATTTGCAAAATGGTGAATTGGATAAAGCATCGTTGAAATCTTTTGCAAAATGGCTTTCTGACGCACAAAATAACCCAAAGATTACTATTCAATCGATTCAAGTTGTTGGTTACGCTTCACCGGAAGGGGAAGAGAATTCTAATAATACTTTATCTACAGATAGAGCAAATACGGGGAAAACAACAACACTTTACCTTGCTAAAAATGCTAAAAATGTAGCTGCTTCCAAAGAGATTTATACGTTATTAGGTAGGGGTGAAGATTATGAGGGTTTTAAGAAGGAATTGGAAAAATCTTCCATGGATCAAGATGAAAAACAGTTGGTTATCCGTGTTTTAGAAATGTACAAAGATCCAATTCAGCGTGAAACAGAGATGCGTAATATGGCTAAAACATTTACCTATTTGGATGAGAAAATTTTCCCTAAATTACGAAGAGCTGAGATTAAAGTAACTTATGAAACTTCAGGGTATTCAGATGAAGAATATTTATCCTTAGCAAAAACAACTCCTGAAAAATTAGGTGTAGAAGAACTTTTGTATGCAGCTTCTTTAGAAAGCGATGTGGCAAATAAATTCTCTATATATGCTGCATGTGAGAAATTATTTCCATTAGATCATAGAGCATACAATAATGCAGGTGTATTATTATTTACACAGGGTAAGTTAGCTGATGCAACCTCTAAATTTGAAAAAGCGTTAACACTTAATCAATCAGGCCTTCTTCTAAATAACCTAGCTGCAGTTGCTGGAGCTAAAGGTGATTTTAAGAAAGCAAAAGAATGGTTGTCGAAAGCTTCTGGCGCAGGTAAAGAGGGTGATTATAATAATGGAATAATAAGTATAGTAGAAGGTAATTATGCAAGTGCAATTGCAAGTTTAGTAAATGATAAAACGTTTAATAAAGCATTAGCGCAAGTCCTAAATAAGGATTTTGAAAAAGCTATTGCTACTATTGATGGTTCTCCAGATGCATCTTCCGCACAAGGACATTATTTAAAAGCTATAGCTTTAGCACGTCAAGATAAAGTAGATGCATGTATTCAAGCGTTACAAGCTTCAATAGCGAAAGATGCTTCCTACAAAGTAAAAATGGTTAAAGACCGTGAATTTTTAAAGTTTGCAGCAAATGAAAATTTTGTAGCGATATCGAAGTAATTGTTTGTTTAGAATAATTTTTAAAACGAGGCTGATTCATTGAATCAGCCTTTTCTATTTAGTCACAATCCCTTCCAGTGTTTATATGAGTAGCATGTTTTTTTTCTAATTTTTCCAGTTCTGTTAGAAATTTTTTGGATGGCTTGCTGTGAATTAAGTTACTTAAATCTGGTTGACCCGCATCTACCCAAGCTGTATACCAAACACTACCTGTCATGTGTATCGCCGAAGTTAATCTTCGTTCTACCATGTTGTTTAATCGGCTGTGGTACGTCTGAGAAAATTCTCTTGAATATACTTTGATTGTTGAGTTTCCTCGTTGTTCGAAGCTATATTTTGGAAATAAATTTTCGGTAGTTATTTGTAATTCAAATTGAAAAACGGAATCAAGCGCAAGATGAGATTCTTTTAGTATTTTCCAAGTTTGTTTTTGAATGTCTGAAATGTACACTGCTTTTCCAACGAAATAATTATAATTTTCTGAAAATAGTTCTACCAATCTACTTTCCCAAAGGCCATGAATTCCTTTTTGATTTGTAAATTGTCCGTTATAATTATGCGTTGTATGGAGTGGTACATGTGCATCACCAATGTAGTGACCAATATCTGCAGAAAATTTTAATATTTTTTCTAGATTTTTTTCTTCGAAGGCTTTTTGCAAATTCAATTTTGTTAAATAAATATGCCATGGAACAATACCATGTTTTCTTAAACTATCTTCTGAAAATTTTTCTATTGCTTTTTTCCAACTATGCGGAATACTGTCGAAAGGATTTTGGTAATGGTCTAAATCAATAAAATGACAAGGTCCTTCTGTTGGCACTAGGTATCTTCGCTTATCTGGATCAACTGCATGCTCCGTGATGTAATTAATATTTTCTTTATAGAATGAGAAAATACTAGGGGGTAGTGTAAATACGGCAAGTTTATTAATTTTTTTATGCCCATAAAATCCCCAAGGAAATGCAGTACTCAATATTATTCCTGTACAAAGCAGAAAACCTAAAATAATTTTAAAGTTTGACCAATTTCCCATCTTTTAATATTGGAATAACGGAAGTTTGATTTGGAGTCAAACAGTACTTTACGTCTTTATTTAGATTTAATTTTTTTAATCTTCTTCGATGGGAACTGGATTTAATAAATCCAAGGTGATTTTTTTTAGCGGATTCATACAAATATTTTGCTGCAATAGAAGAATCTTCTGTAGAGTAAAAATACCCTGTATTTATTAACTTTTCTGAAATAGCTCCGGCACAAATGGTGTCCTCTAGGTTGAAGTTATCCTGCCATCCAGAACATAAACACACAACATCTTTTTGTTGTTGTATAATCCAATTACAAATTGCATCTAAATTTAAAAATGATGCTACTAAAACGATTTCTGCATCTTTTGCAACATCCAATGATTTAGTGCCATTTGTTGTTGTTAATACAATATCTTTTCCTTTAAAATCAGGATTCATATAACTAAATGGTGAATTTCCGAAATCAAAACCTTCTACAATTTGACCCTTTCTTTCAGCACCAGCTAAATACCCTTTTTGTTTATATTCCCAAGCTTCTTCGATGGTTGGGACAGGAATGATAGAATTCACACCATATTCAAACGCAGCGCAAATTGCAGATGTAGCACGAAGAACATCAATGACAACTACAACGTTAAAATCATTTTTAAAGTGTTCGAATCCACCAGGTGTGAAGCAAACTTCAATACGTTTTCTTGTTTCTTTACTCATTTTTTTAAAATCTTTTTCTCAACGATAAATGTTCCAAAAGGGATAACAGAGGCTAAATAAAGGAATGCTTTTGTTTTCCAATTCCACCTTTCTACTTTTGAATTTATATAGACTAACAGAATATATAAAATAAATAATATCCCATGACTCATACCTACAATTTTATTTGGCCAATGGTAGTCATAAATTCTTTTCAGTGGTACGGTAACTGCAAATAATAAGTAGCTAATACCTTCAAGAATAGCTACTTTCTTTAAAATAGTTAAACGATTTAGTTTCATTTTAATTGATTAAAGTTACAAATCCATGTTCAATGAATTCTTTATTGTCTCCATCCAAATAACGAATTACATACATATAATTACCATTTGGAGCCATTTCGCTACCAAAATTTCCATCCCAACCAGTCGTATACTCGAAACTTTTAAATACTGGTTGCCCCCAACGATTAATGATTGTTAAACTATATTCTTTAGGTTCGAATAACGATATAACAGGTTGAAAAATAGGATTTTTTCCATATGGTGTAAATGCATTTGGAACAAAAATTAATGGTTTAAACGTATAGCAAAGTTCATTCGAATTAGCAATTGCTGGTTGATTGAATGCATTTTCAGATTCTACAGCTTTAATATAATAACAAACTTGACCATTAAATTCGTTAAAGTTAATAAGGTTATCTTGATAGGTAAATTGATAATTTGGTATAGTTGCTATAGGATTTGGTTCAATTATACCATTCATTTTACGAAAGATAGCATAATTGAGAATTGTTCCATTAAAACCAATATAAGGTGTCCACGAGAGGTTAACTTTTAGGTTTTCATTTTCATTTTGTTTATTTTCTATTTTTAAAAGCATGCTTGTTACCTCATTGCTATAGGTTGTTTTATTTCCACAACTATCAATGATTCTAGTGCGATACGTATAGGTTTCGAAATTGGTTTCTACCAATGTATCTTTAAAGAAAAGCAGCGAACTAGTTACATTTTTTCGGGCAATTTCTTTAAAAACACCAGATTTATTTTTTTTCTCCAAAATAATTTGAGAAACTCCTCCTACCATGTCAATGAGGTGTTCAATCTCAATGTGCCTAGTATACACCTTTGCTACTTTCGTATAGTTGAATTTTGGTAGACTAGGTGCAACAGTATAAAAATAAATTGGATTTGAGAATGCTTTGCTATTTTTAGTGTTGATAGCTTCGATAATGAATGCGTAATTTTTAAAAGCAATTAAAGTGTCATTATAACTTTGATTTATCGTGGAGTCTCTTAATTTCCAATACCCATTATCTATTTTATAATAAATTTTATAGTTTTTGATTTCATCCCATCCAATATATTTTGTCCAATTTAAATTAATCGTTCTAGAACAGATGGTATATGTCTTTGTTAAATTGAAACTGGTATGAGGTTGCGCATTGCCAGATAATTGATTGTTAGGTGGACTTGATGATAGACAAGAATCATATGCAGAAATGCTAAATGTAATTGCAGAATTGTAAGGAGCATTTACGAGTCTATAGTATTGAGGAGCGATGTAATTTTTACTTTCAACACTATCTAAAAACGAAAGCGGGGAGTTGTTATACCCAATTTTTAACAGATAACCTTTTACATCTCTAGCGGGATTTTTAAACCAATTAACTTGTATTCCTTTTTCTAAAGTGTCGTAAGTTATAGATTTAATAGTTGGAATAATTGGAGGCATTACATCTTTGAAATTATCTCCTATTACATTAGAAAAGGAAATACACCCCTCGCTTTTTTTTGAAATTCGGTAATTTAGAAAAGTATTACATAAGTCAATAGTATCAACATAAGATGTTTGTGTATGTATAACAGAATCACGTAGACTCCATCCGTAAATTGGATGTTCGCGTTCCACATGCAAATAATTTGAACTATTCGATGGTGAAGTCCAATTTAAGGTTGCTCTACCATCTAATTGATTATCTAATTTTAGCTCAATTTTTTGAACGGTATCTCCATACTGAATCACTTTTGTTCCACTGCACAGGGAGACAACGCCAATATAAAAATCACTACTAGCAAATAAACTACTATTTGCTGTATAATTGTTATTGATTAACGAAGGAATCGTAACAATAGGTCCATTCGTTCCAACACGATACACTTCATAAGCTACAAAAACATTGTTAGGATCTGGCGGGATTGACCATGATAGTGTTATATCGCCATTCGATTCTATTTTTGTACATGTTGAAACAGGTCCAGGTATTCCACAACTGCGTATAGGCCTATTGTTTTGTGCAATCGATACAATTGACAAAGAACAAAAAAACAATAAACATATTTTAACCAACACGCCTTTCTTGCAAATTTAGTTACTTGAACCAGCTGTGATTATTGTTAATGAATCCCAGGATAAATAGTTATTTGCTATTTGTTTTAGTTCATTAGCAGTGATTGTATTAACTCGTTGTATAAAATCAGTATAAAAGTCAAAACCTAGTCCTTGTAATTGAACAGACATAAACAAATCCATCATGGCATTTGGTCCATCCGCATGTTTAAGTAATTGTCCCAACATATAATTTTTCACCAAGGTTAACTCCTCTTCTTCTACTAGTTCGTTTTGTAAACGTTCAATTTCTACTTTTATTTCATGTAATGTTGCAGAAACAAATTCTTTTCCAACTTCGGTTGCGATTATAAAATATCCGGTTTTGTTTGCCTCTGAAAGTCCACTCCCGATTCCATATGTATACCCTTTGTCTTCGCGGATATTCGACATTAATCTACTTCCAAAATAGTCACCAAGAATAGTTTGTAGTATTTGGAAATCGATAAAGTCCGGATGTGTTTTGTTAAATAATGGCATTCCAATACGAATTGCAGTTTGGACTGCATCTTCTTTTTCTACATGAAATACTCCTTTATTATTAATGAATTGTTTTTCATATTCGGGAATGGATTGTGTAGCTAATGGAGAAACATTATTTTGTAAGAAGTTTACAAAATCTTCTTCCATATTGCCAACTAATACAACTTTTAGTAATCCCTTAAGGTAAAATTCTTGATGAAATTTTTGAAGACCTTCTACCGTAATTGCATCGTAATCTTTTAATTCGATTTGTCGTGCATAATTTGGTGAATTAGCAAAAAGTTGTTTTTGAAATTCTCTTCGTGCTAGAATATTTACTTTTTCGCTTGAAATTAAGTATTGCTGTTTTTTTTCACGAATTGCATCTGCTACCTCTTGTTCGTGGAAACAAACGTTTTGAATGGAATCAATAACTAATTCAACAGCAGCTTTGGCATTTTTTCTTAGACAATAAAGAGAAACAATGGCAACTTCTTGTCCCAATTCTTGATCGATAAAAGCACCTAATCCATCTAATTCTTCATGAATTTGTGTACTTGTTTTAGATGGAGTTCCAGAAAATATTAAATTATTTACACTTCCTGCTAGTTTTTCATTTCCTCGTATAGAACCAGCATTAAAATGAAATTCAATACGTGTCGTTTCATCCAATACGGCGCGCATCCAATACATCTTTGCAAAAGGATTAATCGGAATAATGGTTGGTTCAACGAAATTAATTGTAGTAATTGGAGATAATGGTGGTTGTAAGGTTCTATCTATCATTTTAAATTGCTTTAACTTTTAATAAAGTACAGTTATTTTCTTGTAGGATTTCATTAGCAACTGCTTGAATGTGTTCTGCTTGAATTTTTTCATACAAAATAGCTTCTTCATTGATGCCATTCGCATCTCCAAGTAATTCAAAATAACATAGATTCATGGTTCTATTTAACAATCCTTGTTCTTGAAATTCTTTTGCGGTACGAATCTTATTTTTTAATCGGTGTAATTCTTCGTTCGATAATTGTTTGCTTTTAATTTCTTCTAATACATCCCAAATTGCTAGTTCGACCTCTTCGAATGTTTTTCCTTCGGATAATTTTCCTTCGATAACTAACAAACCATTGTCCAAGGATCCAGAAATGTATGCGTTTATTTCGGTTACTAATTTTTGTTCTTTTTGAATTTTTGTGTAAAGCCTAGAAGATTTATCACGACCCAACGCATCGGAAAGTACATCAACTACATAATATTCAATGGATTTACGTTCAGGCATCTTGAAAGCAAAGTAAAAAGCATCCGAAGGAACATTTCGTTCGATTGTTTTTTCTTTTTTACTAGTTTGTTTAGGCTCTTGGGGTAATAAGCGCGCTGGTTTGATACCGCTAGGAATATTTCCAAACCATTTTTCTGTGTGTGTTTTGATCGTTTCAAGTTCGAAATTTCCTGCGATACACAGAATTGCATTGCTTGGACAGTAGTGTTTATGGAAGAAACTTTTCACATCTTCCATGGTTGCGTCTTCGATGTGTTTCAATTCCTTTCCAATCGTCGCCCATTTATAAGGGTGGACTTCATAGGCTAGAGGTCTTAGTTCCAACCAAACATCGCCATAGGGTTGATTCAAATACCGTTGTTTGAATTCTTCCATAACAACACTACGTTGCGTCTCGAGACTTTTATCTGTAAAAGCAAGAGAAAGCATTCTGTCGGACTCTAACCACAATGCTGTTTCTATATTTTGCGCTGGGATAACATCGTAATAGTTAGTTATGTCGTTGGATGTAAATGCATTACTTTCACCACCGGCATTTTGAAGTGGTGCATCAAAATCAGGGATATTTACGGATCCACCAAACATTAAGTGTTCAAATAAATGGGCAAATCCTGTTTTGTTCTCATCTTCATCCCTTGCGCCTACATCATATAAGGTGTTTACGACAGCAAGTGGTGTAGTAATATCTTTGTGGAAAATAACGCGTAATCCATTTTCTAGTGTAAATCGTTCAAATTGAATCATTAAAATTGATATTTAGAGGATTGTTGTTCTTTAATTGTTTGCTGAAATTCGGTAATAATTTCGGTAATAATTTCTTTTGCAGGTTTTATTTCATGAATTAAACTTGCTATTTGACCAATTTCAAGTTCACCTTCTTCGAGGTCACCTTCATACATTCCTTTTTTTGCGCGACCTCTTCCCAAGATAGTTTCTAATTCTTGGATAGTAGCATCTTTTTTATATGCTGCTTCTAGTTTATCAAAAAAAGTGTTTTTCAGTAATCTTACGGGTGTTAATTCTTTGAGAGTAAGTAATGTGTCTCCTTCGTTTGCGTGTAAAATAGCTTCTTTAAAGGAGGCGTGTGCACTAGATTCTGTAGAAGTTACGAACCTACTTCCAATTTGAACACCATCGGCACCAAGGTTCATAGCTGCAAGCATTGTTTTTCCTGTACCTATACCACCAGCTGCAATTAACGGTATATGAATGTGTTTTGCAACATTTGGGATTAAACATAATGTGGTGGTTTCATCTCTACCATTATGTCCACCAGCTTCAAATCCTTCTGCTACAATGGCATCTACTCCAGATTCTTGTGCTTTTAATGCGAATTTTAAACTGGAAACCACATGGATTACCTTACAGCCATTTTCTTGTAGTTTTTTTGTCCAAATTTTAGGATTACCAGCTGAAGTAATGACAACTGGAACCTTATGTTTTATAATAGTTTCGATATGTTTTTCTATATCCGGATATAACATGGGAAGGTTTACCCCAAATGGTTTGTCGGTGGCTTCTTTACAACGTATGATTTGACTATCTAATACTTCAGGATACATAGATCCTGCACCGATTATGCCAAGACCTCCAGCATTACTAACTGCAGATGCTAATTCCCATCCGGAGCACCAAATCATACCTGCTTGAATGATAGGGTATTGAATATTTAATAATGAGCAAATTCTATTTTTCATTCCTATATGTAGTGATCAAACTACGAAAATACAAAAGAGAATGTAATTCAACTCCTATGTTGGTATAAGTTTTAGGAAGGTACATTGTGTATAACATCGATAACTTGTACATTTGAGCAAAAAAGTACTATGAAAATTAAATCGTGGATAAGTGCCTTTCGTTTACGTACGCTCCCATTATCCTTGTCCGGAATTATACTAGGTTCGTTTATAGCGAAGGAACATGGCTATTGGAATGTGACAATTTTTTGTTTTGCACTACTTACAACCTTGTTTTTTCAAGTTTTATCTAATTTGGCTAATGATTTAGGCGATTCGCAAAAGGGAACGGATAATGAACATCGTGTGGGTCCTATGCGTGCGGTACAGTCTGGAGAGATTACCCAATCACAAATGAAAATAGCTGTTGTTGTTTTTACGATTCTTTCCTTACTATCTGCAGCATATCTGATTAAAATAAGTGCTGTTGGAATGCATCAAGAAATGGTTTTAGTTTATGGCGTTTTAGCGATTTTGTCTATTGCAGCTGCGGTAATGTATACGGTAGGAAAACGTGCATACGGTTACCACGGATTCGGGGATGTATTCGTATTTATTTTCTTTGGTTTAGTAAGTGTACTTGGAAGTTACACCCTATATACTAAACAGTTTAATATAGCAGTTGTTTTCCCAGCGATTACGATTGGTTTGTTAAGTACTGCAGTACTTAATCTAAACAACATGCGGGATCGAATTAACGATGCAAATGCGGGTAAAAATACCATTGTTGTTAAAATAGGGAAGGAACGCGCAAAGAAATACCATTTGTTTTTAGTCATAACTGCAATTGCTTCTTTGATCTTTGCTATTAGTCATTTTGGATACTTTCAATATATTTTTTTGTTGCCAGTTGGCCTCTTGAGCGCACACCTGAAAAAAGTAATTGCTAAGCAGGAAGAGAAAGATTTTGATCCAGAATTAAAAAAAGTTGCACTAACAACCTTTGGAATTTCGATACTTTACGCAATAACATCCTCCTTCTAAATCAGTCTTACGTCTAAAGTCTAGTGTCTCATGTCTCAAATACAATACAAAGCCTCCTTCCAAAAACAAACGTTCCTTTTCAAACAACCCAGCGGAACTTCACGAGGTGTATTGACTGAAAAACATGCTTGGTTTATTTCACTTTCTAGGATAAACACTAACCATCCAACCATCCAACACTCGTCTCCCGAAAGCTTTCGGGACGTCACCCATCACCCGTCACCCGTCACCCGAAAGCTTTCGGGACGTCGCTCGTCGCTCGGTGAATGTTCCATCATTCCAGGTCTTTCTCCCGATTTTGTTGATTTTGATTCATACGAAAAGAAACTTACAGAGGTTTGTGAAAACATCACTTATTACATTAAAAATCTTTCCGAATTAGAACCGTATCCATCCATTTTATTTGGTCTTGAAACCGCTTTATTAGGTTTGCAAAGTCAGAATGAAAACCAATTATTTGATACGCCATTTACACGCGAGGAAGTAGGTATTCCGATTAATGGCTTGATTTGGATGGGATCTAAAGAATTCATGCTGCAGCAAATAGAAGAGAAGTTGCAGGCAGGTTTCTCCTGTTTAAAATTGAAAATTGGTGCATTAGATTTTGACACGGAATTGGAAATTTTAGCCTCCATACGAAAAAGATACTCTGCATCTGATATTAAACTTCGGGTAGATGCCAACGGTGCATTTTCTCCTACTAACGTGTTGAATAAATTAGATAGATTGTCTAAATTTCAGTTGCATTCGATAGAGCAACCCATTAAATCTGGTCAATGGGACGAAATGGCTAAAATTTGTGGTGTAACTCCACTGCCAATAGCCTTAGATGAAGAATTAATTGGTGTTATTGGAAAGGCTCAAAAAAGAGCTTTGTTGGAAACAATTCAACCGCAATATATTATTTTAAAACCCAGTCTACATGGAGGTATTCTAGGAACTACGGAATGGATTCAACTTGCGGTGGAACATAAAATACCGTGGTGGATGACTTCAGCGCTTGAATCTAATGTTGGGTTAAATTGCGTCGCACAGTTCGCATCAACTTTTGAGAATTCATTACCTCAAGGATTAGGAACAGGTGGCTTGTATGAAAATAATACTTCTTCTAAGTTGTTCATTGACCAAGGGTATATATTCATGGGTCAATGAAAATACGTGATTTGTGAAGTTTTTTTTGGTAAATTTGGCAACCATAAAGACTTTAATGTGTCCTTAGTTAAAGAATAAATTAATACAATATGAAAAAAAATACAATTGTTTTTTGTTTAATACTTCTTGTTAATACTTTGTCATTTGCACAAGATGTATGCGGTACTTGCTCTACACCTACATGTAAAATTTACGGTCCTGTTCAAGGTACAAGTTTGACGGATGCATCAAGTAAAGTTAATTGGTCATCAATACCACCTTCATTTACTTATAACGTAATTACTTCTGATCCTACTGACAAGGTTTTTGGTCCCAAAACATTCAGCAATTGTTATACAATTACATTATCAGAAGTTACTTCTATTGGTGTTAAAATAAAGTCAGTTAATAAATCTGCAGGTGTTACTTTCTCGGCAAAACTCTACCCGATTTCAGAAACGGCATGCTTAGGAGGTAGTTATTCTCCTGATAGAACATTAACTGTAGATGGTACAGGAGTTCCAGAATGGGATGATTTAGCAGTTGGATCATATAAAATGTGTATAACAATTAATTTACCTGCTAGTGAGTTTATTGGAGATATGACGGTTGCTTATTACACAACTTCAACTACTACTCCCGCTTCAAATAACGAGTGTGGGACATGTGCGATTCCAAATTGTAAAATAACGCATAATACTACCAAAACAGACGCAACAACTATTTCTAATTCAGATTATAATATTGCTGATTATTTTGTACCTAGTACAGCTGCAGTTGGTAAAGTATCTACGTGTTACACTTTAACAACTGATGCAAATGGCACGTTAGGTGTTAGAATCTCTGAAGATTTACAGAAGCCAGATCCTGTAAATGGAATTGCTGGGTGTTCAAATACAGAAGCAGATGCGATTGATTTAACTCGCAAGTATACATTGGTTGAAAAAGACGGAACTTGTCCAGGAGTGCCTGTTAGTCCAAATTTTACTAACAAAGCAAACTCATTAACGAAATTTAATCCTGAATGGTATGGATTGAAATCAAATACAGATTATACACTTTGTGTTGAAGTTGATATAAATCAAAATCCCACATGTAAATTAATTAAATTGGGTATGGTTTATTATCATCCCACATCATCTGTTCCTCCTGTGCCAACACCGCTTCCTTGTGGTACCGTTGGTATAGCTTGGCGCAATTCTGCAAATACACCTTCAACTAGTGATTTAAATATTTGTAGGGATAAAAATTTTGAAATTAAAGCTAATTCAGTAATTATAGCAACACAGGATATAGCTCCTGGCTTTTTAATTGATAATGATTTTGGGAAAATAAATTTAACTAAAATAGAATTAGATCAGGATAATACAGGTAATTATATCAATACATTAGGAGTAAAAGATATCACATTCTGTTCACCAAAAGTTGATTACATTGTAAGATTGACAGGTACAGTTTTGGCTACTGGTAATGGAATAATCAGGATTGTTGATCATGCTACTGGACAGGTTTTATTTTCAGGGCCATTTGTTACTGGTATGGTTATTCCAATAAACTCAGGAATGATTAAAGGAACAGCCGTTTTTTCAGGTCCGGGTGTATCAAATTATAGATTAAATTATCCTACAACTGGTTCAACAGTATATGAAGCTGCAGGTTATGGATTTTTCAATCCCAAAACAGCGGGGAATGGAAAACATAAAATTAACTACTCTTGGAATAATGGAAATAAAGATTGTGGTTCAGCATTTATTGAAGTTGAAGTTAAAGGTTGTGCGTGTAATCCAGACAACGGTACATCAGTCATTAAAATTAATAATGCTACTCCAACACCTCTAAAAAACCCTTCTCCTAATACTTATATTTTATGTTATGATGATATTTTTACGATTAATACAACAGGTGCTACACCAAGTGTAGATTATGCTTTATTTACTTGTGCTCCAACGAGTAATAAAATCGACAATACAACTAAAGATGCTTGTTACGCTGATGCTTTTTTTGAAAATCTAAATTCAATGTCAGAAACATCAAAGGGTAATACTAGTGCTGTGATTTCATACTTAGCAAGTCAGTCTAAAACAGTAACGAAAAACACATTATGGTGGGCCCCAGTTACAACAGCTACTATAAGTATATTGTCTGATGAAGCTTGTTACCAAATGGATTATCAGAATGAGGCATATAAAGTAACATATCTCAATGAAATTACGATTGATACTATAACAGAATGTTCAAATTCTAGATTCAAATTAAAAATTTTAGGTGGTTCACCAGAGTTTGTATCTGGTTCTACTTATTCTCTTTCTACAAATAAAGGCAAATTTAGCTCAACTACTTCTACTACAGCAACAATGACTACAAGTGGTGGAATTGATTATTTAACTGGATTAGTTTCTGGTGAAACTTTTACAATTACCATAACGGATGGCGTAGGTTGCACGAAAACAGTTACAGGTAAATATGTATGTCCATGTTCTAAGCCAACTATAACATTAAACGCGACCCCAACAGAAGTTTGTCTTGGTGCAACAACAACTTCTTTTGCTTATACCGCTACTACAAATAGTCCAGATAAATATTCAATCACGTGGATTGGAGCTGCGATTACCGATGGTTTTGTGGATATTTCTGATGTAAATTTAAGTACATCACCAATTTCTGTTAATATTCCTTCAGCTGCGACAGCGCAAACATACAGTGGGAGTCTTACAGTCAAAAATTCAACAACAGGTTGTACAAGTACACCACAAAATATATCTTTTGTTATCAATGGTAAGCCAACAGTAACCCCAACACCAAATGAAGTTTGTTTTGGTTTAACAACTACTTCTTTTGCTTATAGCGGTATAACAAATAGTCCAAATAAATATTCAATTACTTGGAATTCCACTGCTCTTGCTGATAATTTCGTGAATATTTCGGATGCAGCTTTAAGCACGTCACCTATATCAGTTAATATTCCTACAACTGCTAAAGCGCTAACATATATTGGTAGTATTACTGTCAAAAATTCAACAACTGGTTGTTCAAGTTCAGCACAAAATATTTCTTTTGTTATTAATGGAAACCCTACTATAACTATACCTACAACTATTCCAATTCCTGCAACTTTTATTTTAGAGGGAAAAGATAGTATTTTATCAGTATCAGGTGGTTCTGGGACTGGTGGTGCAATTGCTTGGAAGTCTTCTTCACCTGCAAATGCTACTGTTGTAGGTTTAGGAGTTGCTAATCAAACAGCAAAAGTAAGTGGTGTTTTATTAGGAAATACGGATATAATTTACACAGATAGTAAAGGATGTGATGATACTGTCAACATTGCAATTTCAATTCCAGGTTGCAATGCTATCACTAAAATCACATCTGATCAAACATGGTGTCAAGGAATAGATCCGAATGCATTAGAATTTTCCACAAATGAAACCGCCACGGATGGAATAAGTTTTGTTGTCTTTCCTGCCACGCTTCGTCCCATAACTGGTGCTGCTGTTTATGCTGGAGGGGTGGGAATTAAAAAAGAAACACCTAGTTTAGGTAAAGTTTCATTGGACCTTCCTACATTAGGAAGTATAGTTACAGGATCCCTACCAGTTGTTATACCTGGTGATTATTATGTATATGGAATATTAAATTCTACTCCAAGTAACGCTGCTTGTAGACCATATGCAGAAATCAAAGTAACCATAAAAGATACTACAAGTCCATCAATTACTATTGTCAATACTGGTACTCTTAACGAATACAAAGTTACTTGGAAAGATGTTCCAGATGCAGTTTCGTATAAGGTGGATACGGTTACATATGTTAAAGGAACTGTTCCTGCTTCACCTAATTGGAAATCTCTACCTGCTAATATTACCGCAAATCATACACTACAATCACCTTTGATTTTTCCAAATATTCCATATGGAAGAACATTACTTGTTCAAGTAACACCATTGGATCTTAATGGTGTTAAATTAACATGTAATCCGATACGAGAAAAAAGTATAGATAATCCTAATTGTACCAAACCTGATCTATTGTCTTTAAACATTCCAGATACTGTATGTGAAGGTGTAAGTTTGGATCTTTTGAAAGGAAAAATAAATACTTCATCAGTGAAAGTTAATTTTGAATGGTATGTTTCAACAGATAGTCTTAATTGGACTTTACTTTCTTCTGGTGGTGACTATTTAATTTCAAATACTACACTAAATGAAGCTAGCGATTTAGCCATAAAGACAAAACGTACAATGAATAAATCATTTGTTAGACTAGTTGGTAAAGATGTTGCGACTGGTCAATGTAGTGATACAACTCTACCCGTTAAAATAATGGTGAACGAAATTCCAGATGCAACGATTTCTATTTTTCCTGATCCAGCAAAATTATGTGTAGGTGATCCTAAACCAATTGAAGTTACATTCCAAGGAAACAAAGGAGTACACCCGTATCGTTTCGATTTTAAATTGGATGGCGCGCTTATAGATACTACCTCAGCTAGTGTTCCAGGTGATGGTAAAGTAACTTATACCTTTAATACAAATAGCATCATAGAGGATTCTTTATTTATTTTGGAAAAAGTTACGGATAAAAATGGATGTTTTAAAAATATTGTAAATCAATCTGTAAAAATGGAAGTTATACCTTTACCTCAATTAGATTTTCAAGCAGATAAAACTATTGGTTGTTATCCATTGGAAGTGATATTCACGGATATATCGCCTATGCCTGTAACAAATACAGATGTAGTATGGGATTTCGGAAATGGGGATCTTGACTACTCAAGTCTTGGAGTGGTTAAATATGTTTTCCAAAAATCTGGAGATTATACAATCAACTTCAAATCTACGATTGACGGTTGTTGGGATACCATACAAAAGACAAATTATATCCATGTGAAAGATAGACCTGAGGCGAAATTTTCACCGAAAAAAACGAATCTAAGTTTGATTGATCCAGAGATTCAATTTATTAATTCCTCATCGAGTAATTCAATTTATTATAAATGGATTTTTGGAGATGGTAGTCCTGTGTCTAATGTAGAGAATCCGAAACATATATATATAGGAGATGGTAGTAATGGACTTCCAAATCCAGGTAAATACACCGTAGAATTATATGCATATATCAATCAAGATTGTTGGGATTCAACAAGCACGATAATTACCATTGATGATGAACAGATTTACTATATTCCAAATACGTTCACACCAAATGGGGATGAAAAAAATAATACATTTCAACCTATTTTTACGAGTGGATTTGATGCACAGAATTATCATTTCTTAATTTACAACAGATGGGGTGAATTAATCTTTGAGTCGAATAATCCTGCAATCGGTTGGGATGGTACGTATGGAAATAAATTATTGATGAATGATTCCTATACCTGGAAATTACAATTTAAAGAAAAAATGACAGAAAAAGAACATTACCTAACTGGTCATGTTAACTTACTAAAATAATAAGCAAAAAGGCTGTTTCTTAGAAGCAGCCTTTTTAAATTTACAAAATGACGGATTCTTTCAAACCCCTAGAAGTTTTAAATGCCTCTGCTGGAAGTGGTAAAACGTATAGTCTAGTTCAAAAATATTTGAAACTTATTTTGTCACATGTGTCCGATAAAAGTTTTAGTCATGTAATGGCTATGACCTTTACAAATAAGGCTGCATTTGAGATGAAACAACGTATTTTGGATGCCCTAGATGAGATTTCTTCGATAGAAATTATAACTGGTAAACTAAAAGAAAAAGGGACGGAAAAAATTGTGCAACTTTCCAATGAACTTCATATTTCTGAAAAAGAAGTAGTCGAACGGGCTAAATTAACTCTAAAACAAATTTTACACCAATTCGAAGATTTTCATGTAATGACCATTGATAAATTTAATCTTCGATTAATACGTTCATTTTCGAAGGAATTGGATTTACCAATTGATTCTAAAATAGTATTGAATGAGGATGAGGTACTAAGTGAGATCATCGAGAAATTAATGGATAGTATTGACGCAGCTGGAAATAATGCAATATCGTCCTTAATTATAAATTATTCGAAAGAAAAATTAGAAGATGAGGAGACATGGAATTTTCAGTCTCAGTTACGAAGTTTTGCTACCATACTAACAAATGAAAAGTATTTTAAGCAAATTGAAGTACTGATAAATAATGATTATTCGAAAGATGCCTTTATCACACTAAAGACAGCAATCAAAACAAAGGAAGAAAATATTTCTGCAAAAGCGAGTGAACTATATCAAGTATTTGAATCCGTGGATGAAAAAGACTTGCCAGGAGGTTCTACATCAGGTAATGCATATAGAAAGTTGATTTCAACGAAATTGTTTGCAGGGGATGGTTTTGAAAATGGTTTTTTTTCAGAGGCGATGTTAAGAAACATTGAAAATGGAAATAAAACCAAACAATTCCCAGAAACCTTAAAATCGACAAGTCTTTCATTTAACACTTTTTTTACGGAAGAAATCGCATCTTATTTTTTAATGAAAGAGGCCTATAAGAATTTTTATAATATGGCTCTTTTACAATCTATTTCTAAAGAGTTAGAAGGTGTTCGAGAAACAGATAAAATTCTTCGAATCTCTGAATTCAATAAATTAATCTCGGATTTAATTCGGGATGAAAATGCACCATTTATTTATGAACGTATCGGAAATCGTTTCAAACATTTTTTATTAGACGAATTTCAGGATACTTCGCGCTTACAGTGGCAAAATATTGTGCCTTTATTACATGAATCGTTGGGGAATAAAAACGAAAATTTAATTGTTGGAGATGCAAAACAATCTATTTACCGATTTAAAAACGGATTAGCAGAACAATTTGTTGCTCTTCCTGCATTATACAATCCTGAAAACGACCCAAAAACTGAATTGCTTTCAAAGTATTTCGAAGATTTAGGAAAAAAAAATCCGTTAAAGCATAATTATCGTTCAGCGCAGGAAATCGTAGAGTTTAATAACTTGTTTTTTCAAGAAATACAACAATATATCTCTTCTCATCACAAAGATTTTTATAAAGATGTTTACCAATATCCAAAAGGTCATGTAGGTGGATATGTGGAAATTATTTCGCAGGAAACTTCAGAGGATACGAAAGATAAAACTCGAATTCAATTAGTGAAATGGGTAGACGAACTTATGGAAGAAGGTTATGAGGGAGGGGATATCTGTATTCTAGGGAACACTAAAAAAGAATGTAATACTTGGGCGATTGAATTATCTAAAAAGTATAAGGTTGTCTCAGATGATAGTTTACTAGTAAATTCAGATCAATATGTAAAATTAGCCATCGCTTTCTTTAAATGGCGAGCAAACCCTAAAGGGGAATTAGAAGCAAAAAGATTTTGTGAATTATATTTTTCTTGTTTTTCTGAAAATGCGATTGAACGGCAAAATGAGTATTGGAAATCATATCTAAATAAAGAAAATAAAACAGTAACATTTTTTGATTCTAAGCATTTTATAGTCGATATTTTCGGGGAAGAAGAGAACTTCTATTATAAATACGATAGTTTATATATGTTACTACAAGGTTTTTATAAAAAGCTGCATATAAATGAATTGAATAACACATACCTGCATCACTTGTCGGATATGGTGCATAATTTCGATGTTTTGTATGGACCAAATTTGGAATTGTTTTTAGAAGAATACGACAAAACAGGAAAAAATAGCGCGATTCAAATACCGGAGAATAAAGAAGCAATTAAAATAATGACAGGACATAAATCGAAAGGCTTAGAATTTCCTGTCGTGATACTACCTAATTTAGACTTTAGTTTAGATTCCAAAAAAGCAAAATATTTAATCGAGGATAAGGGATATTTTTTGTATGCTGGTTTATCTGCAAAAAGTCCAATAAAAAGTATTGCCAATTTTACAAAACAAGAGAAGAGTCAAAACTTCATTGATAAATTAAACCTTTGTTATGTAATGATGACGCGACCAGTAGAACGGTTGTACATAGGAAATTTACATCAAAAAGGAAACTTTGGTGCTACCTTTCACACTGCAATTCTAGGATTAGAACCATCGATATGGAGTGGTAGTTCCTCTGAAGATAAATTTATATATGGTGAAAAACCGTTGAAATCCGAAGCGCATACTAGTGTACCGATAGATAATTTTATACCGACAAATTTTACCGATCGATTATGGTTCCCAGATATTTCCTTAAATGCTAGTTTATTACAAGAAGATGCTGATTTGAATGCTGCACGTAGATATGGAAATCAACTTCACGAAGCACTTTCTATCATAAATAGGGTGGAAGAAATACCTGATACATTGGAATGGATGTATAAAGAAGGTAAAATTGAAATTGAATTTTTAAATCGAATAACCAATGAGTTATCGGTTATTTTAGACCATCCTGCATACCAATCATTACTTAAAGATGCTATAAAAATAAGCAATGAACAAGCAATTATTATAGGACCAAAAGAAACCAAACGTCCAGATAAAATAATTGTAAAAGAAAATGAAACGATAGTAATAGATTTTAAAACAGGACTATCAACCAAAAAGAATGAAAAACAAGTTTCGATGTACAAAAAAGTACTTTCCGAAATGCATTTCAAGAATGTGAAAGGCTATCTTTTTTATACTGGAAACCTTCAATTACAAGAAATATAATCCTTGATTAACTATAATCTGAATATGTTTTTAGATTGCAAATCCGCAAGTTCATTTGTCTGCAATAAAATTTCATTTTAAATGGTTGAAACAAGATAAATCTTGCAGATTAAACTTCATATTTTTTTCATACATTTGCTTATATACATTTAGCTTATGACATCCAGTACAAGACTTACAACAGAAGATAAAGCACTAAAAATTAATTTAACAGCCGATATTTATGGTTGTTTTGCTGAAATTGGTGCAGGACAAGAAGTTGCAGCTAATTTTTTTAAAGCAGGAGGTAGTTCAGGTACAATTGCCTATACACAATCTGCTTACGATATGAAAGTGTCAGATGCGATGTATGGTTCTGCTTCTCGTTATGTTTGTGAAGATCGTTTACTGACGATGTTAGAAACAGAATATGAAACGATGAAGTACCGATTACCTGAAAAACAAAAAACAACGCGTTTTTTTGCTTTTTGTAATACGGTTGAATCGTTAAATTATCATAGAACTAACCAAGGACAAGGCTGGATCGGAATTCGTTTCCAACGTGCACTTGGTGAAGAACACAATGATGTTGTACTTCATGTGAATATGCATGATAATAATAACAGAAGTCAGCAAACAGCTTTAGGAATTCTTGGTGTAAATTTAATTTATGCTTGTTTTTTCAATTACGATAATATTGACGATTTTATTTCTGGAATTGTTACCCGTTTACCGAGAGAACGTATTGAAATTGATATGTTACGCGTTTCAGGCCCTGCTTTCGAAGGAATAGATAACAGGGTGATTGCCATGAATTTGGTGAAAAGAGGAGTTACTGATGCTACTATGTTTGATTTGTGTGGAACAGTTCTTCAACCTGCGACTGCTTTATACAAAAAAAATATCCTTTTGATGCGCGGTCGTTTTAGACCGGTCACCAAAGTACATATCGACATGATAGAGCAAGGTACCAAACAATTTTTACTTGAAAATGGGGTTAAAGAAGACAATGTAGCTGTTGTTTTTGAACTTACATTGAAAGATTTAACTGCGGATGGTAAAATTTCAGAGAAAGATTTTATCGATCGTGCTGAATTACTATGTTCATTAGGGTATACTGTAATGATTTCCAACTATTTGAAACATTATAAAATGATGGATTACCTCGCAACAATTGCGCGAGAACAATTAATGGGAGTCATTTTAGGTGTCTATAATGTGCACGCAATCTTTGATGAACGTTATTACGATAACTTACGAGGAGGTATTTTAGAAGCATTTGGTCGTGGATTTGGACATAATGTAAAAATGTTTGTCTATCCTGCGAATGATGTGGAAACAGGAGATTTATATTCCTTAGATAAATTAGAAATTCCAGAGAAATTTAGAGGTTTACTGCAATTTTTAAAGGAAAATAACAAAATTGAAGCAATTCAAAACTTCGATACGCAATTGTTACACATACTTTCAGATGATGTACTTTCGAAAATTAATGCTGGAGCTAATAGTTGGGAGAATGATGTTCCTGAAGAAGTGGTGAAAGCAATCAAATTTTTCGAGCTTTTTGGCTATGTCAAAAGGGAAGAGGTAGTTACGCAATAAGGATTACGAATGGGCCAGATAAAGAATGCACTAATTCGTTATCGTGTTATCGATAAAGCAATACGAAATAAATATAAACCTTTTCCTTCTAAAGCTGAACTGCGAAAAGCATGTGAAGATGCACTTTTTGGGAATGATGAAGGGGAGAATATTTGTGATTCTACCATCGAAAAAGATTTATTCTTTTTAAGAATGGAACACGATGCCCCAATCAAGTATAGTAAAAGACATGGTGGGTATTACTATAACTCAGATTCTTTTTCTTTAGATGATATACCTTTAACAGATGAAGATATGGATGCAATTCGATTTGCAGCCAATACCTTATCCCAATTTAAGGATGTAGAAATGTTTAAGCAATTTGGCTTCGCGATTGATAAGATTGTGGAAAAAGTTGCGATTTCCAATGATCCGCTAATAGATGAATCGAACACGTTTGTGCAATTTGAAGCAGCACATTCCGTAAAAGGAAATGAATACCTATCTATTCTTCTTTCTGGTATCCGTCAAAAAAAGTACACGTATTTTGAATATGGTAGTTTTACTTCGGATAAAAAGAAATCACGCAAAGTACTTCCTTTATTATTGAAGGAGTATAGAAATCGTTGGTATTTAATTTGCCACGATTGTGTGAAAGAATCGATTATCACGTATGCATTAGAACGCATGGAAAATGTAGAAGTTTCGGATGTTGTATGTACAGATATAATTTCGTTTGATAATCATACCTTTTTTAAAAATGCAATCGGAATAACTGTAAATAATTCAACGCCCGAGACGGTTATTTTCAAAGCAGATAATGTTGCTTCAAAGTATATCGATTCCCAACCTTTTCATGCTTCTCAAAAAATGGTGAAAGAAGGGAAAAATAAAACTACCTTTTCATTACAAGTTATTATCTCCGAAGAATTAATTCGGTCTTTGTTAAGTTATGGTGGTGAATTAGAGGTTTTGGAACCTGAAAACTTACGCAATACGATCAAAAATAGAATCGTAGAAATGAGTGAACGTTACGATATATAAATAGTATTATTACAATTAACTATGACAATTCTTAAAAAATTAGAAAAAGGTGTACTAACACTAACCTTAAATAGACCTACAGTTTTTAATTCTTTCAATAAAGAAATGGCTCTAGCGCTACAAGAAGAATTAAAAAATGCGGAGGTAAATGAGGAAGTACGCGCTGTACTTATAACCGGTGAAGGAAAAGCATTTTGTGCAGGTCAAGATTTAGCGGAAGCAACTGCTACAGATGGACCATCATTACAATCGATTGTAAAAGAGCATTATAATCCGATTATTGAATTAATTCGGACCATTGAAAAACCAATTGTTGCTGCTGTAAATGGCGTTGCTGCTGGAGCTGGAGCGAATATAGCCCTTGCATGTGATATTACTTTTGCGAAAGAATCCGCTAGTTTTATCCAAGCGTTTTCAAAAATTGGATTAATTCCGGATTCAGGAGGAACTTTTTTCTTACCTAGAATTATTGGAATGCAAAAAGCAACTGCTTTGATGATGACCGGCGATAAAGTAACTGCAAATCAAGCAGAAAGTATGAACCTTATTTATAAGGCAGTAGCAGATGATTCTTTTGAAGATGTGGTGAATGCTTTTGTTCAAAACCTAGCAAAAATGCCAACAAAAGGATTAGGTCTAACAAAAAGAGCTTTAAATGCATCCTTTTCAAACGATTTAAGCGAACAATTAGCTCTAGAAGAAGAATTACAAACAGTAGCTGGTACAACCCATGATTTTAAGGAGGGTGTTCAAGCATTTTTAGAAAAAAGAGCTCCTAATTTTAAAGGAAATTAAGATGAAAAATATCGGAGTTATTGGCGCTGGTACCATGGGAATAGGGATAGCGCAAGTTGCCGCTCAAAATTGGAACCAAGTTGTTTTAATAGATACAAACCAAGAGGTATTAGATAAAGCAAAGGCACAATTAGAAAAAACCTTATTTAAATTAGTTGAAAAACAAAAGTTAACAGAAGCGGATTCATCTAAAATAGCCAGTTTAATAGAATTTACAACAAATTACGATTCGTTAAAAAATGCGGATTTAGTAATTGAAGCAATTGTTGAAAATATTTCGGTTAAACATAGTGTATTTAGTCAAATTGAATCAATTGTTTCTACTTCATGTATATTAGCATCAAATACGTCTTCTTTATCTATTGCAAGTATTAGTTCTGTTTTAAAAAATCCAGAACGTATGTTGGGAATACATTTTTTTAATCCAGCCCCTTTAATGGCGTTAGTTGAAATTATTCCAGGTGTACAAACTACAGAAGAAGTTACCATTGCTGCAAAATCGATCATTGATTCTTGGAAAAAGAAAACAGTACTCGTAAAAGATACACCAGGTTTTATAGTGAATCGCGTGGCACGACCTTTTTATGGTGAGGCTTTACGTATCTATGAGGAGGGAATTGCAGATTTTGCAACTATTGATTGGGCGATGACCCATTTTGGTGGTTTTAAAATGGGACCTTTTACATTAATGGATTATATTGGAAATGATATAAATTATACAGTCACAGAGTCTGTTTTTGAAGCTTTTTATTTTGACCCAAGATTTAAACCTTCATTTACGCAAAAAAGACATAAGGAAGCAGGTTTGTTAGGAAGAAAGACTGGGAAGGGCTATTATGATTATCAAGAAAATGCTATCGCTATTTCTCCAAAGGAAGATGTTCAATTAGGAGAGAAAATCTTTAATCGAATTTTAGCAATGTTGATTAATGAAGCCTATGATGCACTATTTATGCAAGTTGCTTCAAGAGAAGATATTGATACAGCTATGAAATTTGGGGTTAATTATCCAAAAGGATTATTAGAGTGGGCAGATGAGATCGGCGTAGACAATGTTCTTTCTACTTTAACAGATTTATTTGAAGAATACGGAGAGGATAGATATCGACCAAATCCTTTATTGAAAAGAAAAGTTCGTGAATTACAACTTGGTAATTAATTGTTAATATAAGTTTAAAAGTAAGGTGAGTTAATTAACTCACCTTTTTTCGTTATATTTAAATAGTAACTTATAATTATTCCAAATGAAACGAATTGCATTATTAACCTCCGGTGGGGATAGTCCAGGTATGAATGCTGCTATTAGAGCAATTGTTAAAACATGCTTGTTTTATAATATCATCCCAGTTGGTGTTCGAGATGGCTATAAAGGAATGGTTCAAAAAGATTTGTTTGAAATGACATATGCAGATGTGGATAATATTATTCATACGGGCGGTACTATTTTAGGATCTTCTAGATGTATAGAATTTCTAGATAAATCTACGCGTTTAGTTGCAATACAACATTTGCAAGAAAATGACATGGATGGTTTGATAGTAATCGGTGGAGATGGAACTTTTACAGGTGCAACAGTTCTAAGTTCTGAAATGGGGATTCCAGTTATTGGTATTCCAGGAACAATAGATAACGATATACATGGAACAGATCACACTATTGGTTATGATACTGCTTTGAATACAGTTATAAGTGCAGTCGATAAAATTAGAGATACTGCTTCAAGCCATCATCGTATATTCTTTATAGAGGTAATGGGAAGGCATGCTGGATTTATTGCAATTAACGCTGCATTGGCCAGTGGAGCTGAAAGTGTTCTCATTCCAGAAGAAGTTCCAGATTTACATAAGTTAGTTGCCCAGATTCAAAATCAAAATAAAGGAAAACGAAGTAGTATTATAATTGTTGCGGAAGGAGAGCAAGAGGGAGGAAGTTTGGAACTTATTAATAAAGTATCTCCCATGCTCGAAGGATTTGATTTGCGCCCAACGGTTTTGGGCCATATTCAAAGAGGAGGAAGCCCTTCTGCTTTTGATAGAATCTTAGCGACAAGAATGGGTTCATTAGCTGTCGAATTACTTCTAGATGGACAACAGGGTGTGATGATAGGCTCTTCTGGAGATAATTTAATCACAACTTCGTTAGAAATAGCTATGAAATTACATAGTACTCCAGATTTAGACCGCCTGACTTTACTAAAGAAAATGCTTACGAGGTTCTAATTACTATCTATTTATTGTGTAAATTAATAGAAAATTAAATTTCAACACATTTGTTTACTGCATATTAAGAAATAATTAATTTTTTATTTAATTAATCCATTGTTAATTCAAATAAGTACTCTATCTTTGCACCTCTCAACGGAGAAATGGTTACTTAGATTTGAAATACTAGATTAAACAAAAAAAAATATTTTTTTTCACTTTTTGTTGTTTAATTAAAATTAATACATATCTTTGCACCCCACAACACGATAGAGTGTTTGAGTTATTGAGATGAGAGTTTAGGATAACGACAAAAGATTAGTTCTTTGACATATTAGGAAATAAGGAAACAGCGTAGAAATACAATAGAATGAGCTCAACAAAAATTCAACGTTTTATACAACGGAGAGTTTGATCCTGGCTCAGGATGAACGCTAGCGGCAGGCCTAACACATGCAAGTCGAGGGGCAGCATA
>CANHRS010000025.1 GCA_947463445.1 Flavobacteriia bacterium
AGATTCTACATCTCGTATTTTATCGCCTTCTGTTATTGGAGAAGCTCACTACAATTGTGCTCAACGTGTTAAATTAACTTTACAACGCTATAAAGAATTACAAGACATCATCGCTATTTTAGGTATGGATGAGTTAAGTGAAGAAGATAAATTAACTGTTCATCGCGCTCGTCGTGTACAACGTTTCTTATCTCAACCTTTCCACGTTGCTGAGCAATTTACAGGATTAAAAGGAGTATTAGTAGATATTCAAGAAACTATCAAAGGTTTCAACATGATCTTGAATGGTGAAGTGGATGAATATCCAGAAGCAGCATTCAACTTGAAAGGTAACATCGATGAAGTTATCGAAGCAGGAAAGAAAATGTTAGCTGATACACATTAATAATAACTGCACGTTATGCGATTAGAAATTATCACACCCGAAACAAAAGTATTTGAAGGAGAAGTTACTGCGGTACAACTACCTGGTCAAGATGGACTTTTTCAAGTATTAAATAATCACTCACCGATTATTTCTACACTTACTGAAGGAACAGTAAAAATAGATTTGGCTGAGGCTATCGAAGCGAAAAAAGTATCTAAACTGAATAAATTAATTCAAGTTGACGGTTCTAACAAAATTATTCGTGTAGATGTAAAAGGTGGCGTAATTGAAATGCTAAATAACAAATTGATTATTCTTGCAGAATAAGCTAAAAATAAAAAATCGAAAGAGGGATTTGGGCAACCAGGTCCCTCTTTTTGTTAAGCATTGTTAAGTTAGGCATACAAAATGTTAATTTCCACCTTAAAATTATTACCTTAGTATCTTTTTTAATCCAATGAAATCATTAGAAAAAATAGATAAGAACAATATTCCACAACACATCGCCATTATCATGGATGGTAATGGCCGTTGGGCGAAAAAACAAGGGCAAGAACGTCTTTATGGGCATTCCATTGGAGTAGAATCTGTTCGTGAGTCGCTTAATGCTTGCATATCTATGGGTGTTAAATATTTGACCTTATATACATTTTCCACAGAGAATTGGAACAGGCCAAAAGAGGAGGTTGATGGGATTATGAATTTATTAGTACAAACCATTTCGAATGAATTAGAATTACTAAAAGAAAATGAGATTGGTTTACTTGTGATTGGAGATGAAGAAGGATTACCTGATTCTTGTCGCGAGGAACTACAAGAAGCCAAAGATGTTTTATCCGGTTACAACAAGCTGTATATCGTACTCGCCTTAAATTATAGTGCTCGTTGGGAAATCAAACAAGCTATAAAAAATATTAGTGAAAAAGTAAAAGCGGGTAGTATAGATTCGAATGCAATTACAGATGAATTAGTATCTAGCGAATTATGTACAAAAAACATTCCAGACCCGGAATTAATTATAAGAACGAGTGGTGAACATCGGATAAGTAACTTTTTACTTTGGCAACTAGCTTACAGTGAATTATATTTCACGGAGGTATTATGGCCTGACTTCAAATCCGAAGATTTATATTTGGCAGTACTTGATTATCAATCCCGAGAACGTAGATTCGGTCAAACTTCAGAACAAATAATATAAGTATATGCAATATCTGTTTTCTTTAGTATTACTTATATTAATAAATGTATGTGTTTTCGCTCAGTCAGCAGATAGCATAAAGACTAACAATCAAATACTAGGTGGATCATTAACTTTAGATTATACAAATCCAAAGGAATATGAAATTGGGAACATCCGTATAGAAGGAGCAGATTATTTTGATCATCAAGCCATTAAAGTAATTGCAGGTATTCGTCCTGGAACAAAAATTAAAGTACCTGGTATTGAAATAACAGAAGCAATAAAAAATTTATGGAAAGAAGGACTATTTTCTACTATAGAAATAGGAATAGAAAAAGAAATACGGGATGTTGCATTTTTAGTACTGAAATTAACACCTAGACCAAAACTTTCTAGATTTAAATTGGAGGGAGTAAGTAAAAAAGAAGCAGATAAATTAAGAGAATCATTGCATTTGTTTTCAGGTAAAACAATTACAGAAAATTTACTTCTTACAACCAAACATAAGGTTCATGGATTTTTCAGAGATAAGGGATATTACAACGTAAAGGTTGTCATACTACGAGAAGCGGACAAACTAATGAATAATTCAGAAATGTTTGTCATACAAGTAGATAAAGGTAAAAAAGTTAAAATTGGAAGTATCGATATCGTTGGAAGCACAACAATTTCATCTAGAAAAGTTAAAAGAGCGATGAAGGATACGAAAGAAAAAGCATTTTGGAGATTTTATAAGCGCTCAAAATTTTCGGTATCCTCCTATGAAAAAGATAAAATCGCGGTATTAACAAAATTTCAAAGTATCGGTTTGCGGGATGCACACATTGTAAAAGATAGTGTATACTTGATCGATGAAAAGAACTTAGGTATTAGAATTCAAGTTGAAGAAGGTAAAATTTACCGATTTGGAGATATAGAATGGGTTGGTAATACAAAATTTAGTAGTGGTTTCTTAGACACCATATTAGGAATTAAGAATGGAGATATTTACAATAAATCTATTTTAGATAGTAGGATGACTATGAGTCAAGATGGACGAGATATATCCTCACTATATATGGACCGTGGATATTTATTTTTCCAAGTTATCCCAATTGAAACAGGAGTAAAAGAACAAAAGATTTCCTATCAAATGCGTATCATCGAGGGTAAAGAAGCACGTGTTCGCAAAATTATTATTAAAGGGAATTCCAAGACCAACGACCATGTAATTCGCCGAGAAATACGAACTAAGCCTGGTGATTTATTTAATCGAAATGATATAATAAGAACACAACGTGAATTATCGCAATTGGGCTATTTTAACAATGAAGCATTTCAGATTAATCCACTACCAAATCCACAGGAAGGAACAGTAGATATTGAATATACAGTAGAAGAAAAACCTTCTGATCAAATTGAACTTTCTGGTGGTTATGGAGCTGGTAGATTAATTGGAACAGCAGGTTTGACAATAAGTAATTTTTCACTACGTAACTTCCTTAAAAAAAGTGCTTGGTCACCATTACCTACTGGCGATGGACAGCGGGTTTCTCTTCGTTTCCAAACCAACGGAACATTTTTCAAATCATTTAATTTATCCTTTACAGAACCTTGGCTAGGAGGGAAAAAACCAAATTCATTTTCTTCTTGGTTAACACACTCTCAATTTGGAACAGGATTATTGCGTTCAAGTGCAAATTATCAAGGAATCTCTATTACTGGAGCTGGTATAGGTTTAGGTAGAAGAAAAAAAATTCCAGATGATTTTTTCAACGCATATTATGAATTTGGTTATCAATATTATGAAGTAGTAAATTACCCAAGTTATTTCCCTAGTTTTAGTGATGGCTATGCAAATGATATCAGCTTGAAATATGTATTACAAAGAAATTCTATAGACAACCCAATATTTCCAAAAGAAGGTTCCCATATAACATTTACAGCTAAAAGTTCGTTACCGTATTTTTTACTGAATGGCAACAAAGATTTTACGAACGCAACACAACAAGATAAATATAAATATCTTGAATATTTCAAAATTAAGTTTACTGGAGAGTGGTATTTACCATTAACACGTGACAAAAAATTAATATTACGCCCACGCATTGGATTTGGATTTATGGGAGGATATAGTGCTTCAAAAGGATTAACACCCTTTGAACGATTTACCTTGGGCGGAAATGGATTATCCGGTATGAATCAATTAGGAGGACGTGAAATTATAGCATTACGAGGTTATAATGACAACAGTTTATCTAGTAAAGCGAGTGATCCGGTAATTGCAAAATACACTTTAGAATTACGTTATCCAATATCCTTGAATCCTCAAGCAACATTTTATGTACTAGCATTTGCAGAGGCAGGTAATACATTTCCTACCATAAAAACTTTTAATCCATTTAACGTAAAACGTTCAGCTGGTGGTGGTATACGTGTGTTTTTACCAATGTTTGGTATGTTAGGCGTAGATTATGGCTGGGGGTTTGATTATTTAGACCCACACGCACAAGGATATCGTGTAGGAGGCGGTTCGGATGAATCTATACAACAGAAAGGTTATTTTGGTAAGTTAAACTTTACCATAGGTATGAACTTAGGAGAATTATAAAATGAAGAAACAATTTTTAGTAGTAGTTATTTTATTCTTTAGTGTTTTATCGGTACATGCACAAAAGATTGGCTATATAAATTCAGAATATATTTTAGGTAAAATGCCCGAATATAAAGAGGCGAAAGATCGCTTAGACAAATTAGCAGATCGATGGACAAAAGAGATTGATGAGCGATATGTTGTATTAAATCAAAAGAAAGACTTATTTTTGCGCGAGGAAGTATTATTGCCAGCAGAAGAAAAAGAAAAAAGAGCAGAAGAACTACAAAAATTAGAAAGCGAGATTGTAGGATTACAAAAAACGCGATTTGGTGTTGGTGGGGAATATTTTCAAAAACGACAAGAATTGGTAAAACCGATACAAGATAAAGTTTTTGATGCTATGCAAAAAATTGCTTCGAAGAAAAATTATGCATTTATATTCGACAAGGCAAACCAAAGTACCTTGGTTTATGGAGATAAAAAATCGGATTTGAGTGACGAAGTGATTAAAGAATTAGGAATAAAGTGACGAGTTAAGAGTGACGGGAGACGTCCTACGACAAGCTCAGGAAACGGGTGACGAGTAACAGGAGACGTTCATTAGTAAAGATAAGTAAACGAAGTGACGAGATAAGAGTGACGAGTGACGTCCTTCGACAAGCTCAGGAGACGAGAAAGAAAATAATTAATAAATAAAATAGAATAGAATGAAAAAGTTAGTAGTAGCATTTGCAATTTTTGTTTCATTAACATCCATTGCACAACAAAAAATTGGACATGTAAATACACAAAGATTGTTAGATACACTTCCTTCACGTAAAGTGGCAATGAATCAAATCGAAGATTTCGAAAAAAGAGGGATGGAAGAATTGAAAGAAATGGAAGCAGACTTACAAAAAAGATATTCTAAATATATGTCTGAGCAAGCAACTTTATCTCCAATTATCAAACAAAATGAGGAAGAGCAATTGCAAAAGAAACAACAAGCAATGCAATTACGCGAGCAAGAGTTGCAACAAAAAATGCAACAACTAGGTACGGAATTAAACGAGCCTATTTTGAAACGCGTTAAAAAAGCGATAGACATAGTTGCAAACAGAAAAAAATTAAGTTACGTAATTGATGAGACATCTACCTTATTTTTTGCAGGAGGATTCGATGTAACTAGCGAAGTATTGATTGAATTATTACGTTTGGATGCATTAGAAGCACCAGTAAAAAAATAATTAGTTCATAAAACTACATTAGCAGGCAATCATTTCGGTTGCCTTTTTTTATTTTTGGTAAACGAAGAAGTACGTCTATGAAAAAACCTATTGGTGTTTTTGATTCTGGTTATGGTGGATTAACCATTTTGGCTGATTTACAAAAAAAATTACCAGAATATGATTTTTTATATTTGGGAGACAATGCCCGTGCGCCATATGGTTCGCGTTCCTTTGACGTAGTATATGAATTCACTCTACAAGCAGTTGAATTTTTATTTAGCCAAGGATGTGAATTAATAATTTTAGCATGTAACACAGCATCTGCAAAAGCATTACGAACCATACAACAAAACTATTTACCAACGATAGAGGCACACAAACGCGTTTTGGGTGTAATTCGTCCAACCTCTGAAATAATTGGAAGTATAACACAAACTAAGCATATTGGTATTTTAGCAACCGAAGGGACGATAAAATCAGATTCTTACCGATTGGAAATTGAAAAATTTTTCCCAGAAATAGAGATTTCTCAAAAAGCATGTCCAATGTGGGTTCCGCTTATAGAGAATCAAGTTTATTATCAATTGGGCGGGAAATGGTTTATAGAACAAGATGTAATGAAACTTCTCGCTAAAGATAAAGCTATTGACACCTTGTTATTAGGATGTACGCACTACCCGATTGTAGCAGAAATCATTAAAGAAATAGTTGGAGAGGACATAGCGGTAATCACACAAGGAGAAATCATTGCAAACAGTTTATCCGATTATTTAGATCGTCATGCTTCATTAGCAGCTATGTGTACAAAAAATGGAGAAACATACTATTTTACAACCGAAACTTCGCACGATTTTGACAAAAAAGCTGCTGCTTTTTTACATAGACCTATACAGTCCAAACATGTAGTAATACGATAGATATGTTCAAACTCACCCATCAGTTAATACTAGGTTCAAAGTCACCCCGTAGACAAGAATTAATTCAAGGCTTAGGCTTGCAGTATAAAGTCAGAACGCTTGATACCGACGAAAGTTACCCTGAAAGTCTAAAACCGCAGCAAATCGCTTCTTTTTTAGCTGAAATTAAAGCAAAAGCATTATTAGACACGTTAGAACCAAATGAATTATTACTAACTTCAGATACAGTCGTAATAACGGATTCTGAAGTACTAGGTAAACCTGAAAATCAAGAACAGGCAAAAAAAATGATTGCAATGTTATCCGGTAAAACACATCAAGTGATAACCGGAGTACATTTAGCAACATTAGCGCACTCATATACCTTTGATGTAGTAACAGAAGTAACTTTTCTACCGTTAGAATCTTGGGAAATTGATTATTATGTAGAAAAATATATTCCGTTAGATAAAGCAGGATCCTATGGAATCCAGGAATGGATTGGGTATATCGGCATTGAGAAAATGCATGGTTCGTATTATAATGTCATGGGTTTACCGACTGCAGAATTGTGGAAGGTAATGAAAAAATTAGGGTATATCCAACAGACATGTTAAACAAAGCAGATAGTATTAACTTACTCAAACACGTAACAATAAAACGTGTATTGAATTTGATTCTTTTATATTTTTCATTTATACTATCCCGCATTTTTCGAAAATCCATCCTACTTGGCAAACCGTATACTATTAGTATTGAACCTACTACAGCATGTAATTTAGGATGCCCAGAATGTCCGAGTGGTTTAAAACAATTCTCTCGTCCAACTGGAAAATTAAATGTAGAAGTAAACCGTAATCTATTACGCAGTGTAGGCAAACAATTATTTTATATAAACTATTATTTTCAGGGTGAGCCATTTTTACATCCAGAATTTTTACAATTAATACAAGACGCTAAAAAACATAAGATTTATACTGCAACATCTACTAATGCACATTTTATTACACCAGAAATAGCAGAGAAAATTGTAGCATCTGGTTTAGATCGATTAATTATTTCCATTGACGGTACTACCCAAGAAACGTATGAAAGTTATCGCATATCAGGAACATTATCCAAAGTGATTGAAGGAACAAAAGCAGTATTAGCGGCAAAAAAACGAGCAGGATCTGTAACACCGCATCTTATATTTCAGTATTTAGTAGTTAAACCAAACGAACATGAAATTCCAACTGTATATTCATTAGCAGAGGAACTTGGTGTGGATGAAGTACGATTAAAATCAGCACAAATCTATGATTATACCCATGGTAATCCATTGATACCATCGCAGGAAAAATATGCACGATATAAACAACAAAAAGACGGTACCTATCGATTAAAATATAAAACAGGAAATCATTGTTGGCGTATGTGGTCGTCTTGTGTATTGACGTGGGATGCAAAAGTTGTTCCTTGTTGTTTCGATAAAGATGCTACTTATACTTTGGGCTCTGCTATTGACCAATCCTTTGAAAGTATATGGAAATCAAAAAAATACCAAAAATTCAGAAGTAATGTACTTACAGAACGAAATCAAATAGATATCTGTCAAAATTGTTCCGAAGGGAGTAAAGTATGGTTATAAATCTTTACTAAAAGTAATAATCTTTTCGACGAAATTTTCCCAAGAATTTTCTTGTTTTTCTTTTTCAATCTCTGCTGCAAAAAGAGGTTTTAAATTACTATCGAAATACGTTTTAATAGAATCCGCTATTTGACTAACTTCTGGTTTATCAACGATTAATCCTGTTTTTTGGTGGTGAATGGTTTCTTTTAAACCACCAACATTCGTAGCGATAATCGGTAAATTATAATGATTCGCAATGGAAGTAATGCCAGACTGTGTAGCAGATTTATATGGAAGAACACAAACGTCTGCTGCCGAAAAATAATCGGAAACTTCATTGTCTCCAATGTATTGATTATATAATGCAATACGAGAATTAGCGTTTGAATTATCTATCAATTCTTGGTATTTATCAAACGAACCATATACTTCCCCAGCGATAAGTAATTGATAGGTATCATCCAAGACATTCATTGCTTGAATTAATAAATCTAAGCCCTTATAATCTCTAATAAACCCGAAAAATAAAATCGTTTTTTTTGCGGGATCTAGCTTCAAGGTGCTTTGAGCTACCTCACGCGCAATCGGAGCAGGAAAATGGTTGTACACAGGATGATTTACACGAATATATTTTGCATCCGGTTTGATGGATACAAGATCCTTTAAAACAGCATCCGACATAACAACAAAGCCATCGTTATGTTTTAAAAAATATCGATTACAAAAAACATCAAAGAAACGTTTTTCATGCGGAATTACATTATCTAATATAGAAATACGTTTCGCTTTTT
The DNA here is from genome assembly GCA_947463445.1 of Flavobacteriia bacterium. Lineage (GTDB taxonomy): Bacteria > Bacteroidota > Bacteroidia > Flavobacteriales_D > Crocinitomicaceae > CANHVK01. The sequence goes on from CANHRS010000025.1 coordinate 8,630, forward strand.
TATTTAATTGTTTAGCAACATATCCTAAGCAAGGACCGAAAAAGGTCATCCAGTACTTTGTAATTAGAATATCTGGTGCAAATTGTTTTACTTTTTGTGCTGTAATAAGATATGTAATAGGATTAATAGAATCTAACACCTCTTCCGATGGGATTTCATCCGCAACATCTTCTTTAGTTACGTACTGAGTTTCTCCTGGAAATAAGAAATTAGGGTATTGTCTTTTAAACGTAAATGCTTTCACAGCATGTTCTTTTTCAAACGCTCTATATAAAAGGGCATTAAATTGAGCGATTCCACCTCTAAACGGATAAAATGTAGATAAAAATGCTATTTTCATAGTTACTTTTTATCTAGTTCTATAATTGCTTTCAAAAAATCATTCGGTGTAATGTCGTGCATACATGAAGTTCCTTTTACGCATGTATTACCATAGAAACAAACGCAGGCAGTCGGTGGTTCAACGATTACACCACGATCGTATAATTCAAACTCATGCTTATTGAAAATTGTGTTGCAAAGCACCATCTTTTTGCGAAGCGCTGTTGCGATATGCATCATCATGGATACTTGGGTAACAATAATATCACACGCATTTGTAAGTGCAATAAACTCTTCTAAGGAAAAATGACCAGGATAATGTGCATTTGATATACCAGCCATTTTTAAGTTTTTGGTATGTTCTAATTCTCCTCCTAAAAAAATAGGGTAATATCCATTTTCCTGCAGTTGCTTTGCTAAGGTTTCCCAAGATTCTTCGGACCAAAGTCTTGTATTCCAACGAGGACCACAACCTGTATTTAAACCTACGATTATTTTTCCATTGGCTAGCACTTTTAGTTTATCTTTCCAATTAGCAGCTAGGGTATGATTCAAATTGATTTGATAGTCTTCTTTTCTAAAATCGAAATGACAGATTTCAAAAATTTCTTCTAAATAACTTTTTGTATTTTTTTTGGACAATTCATCAAAAAAGCCTGTCAATAATTTATGTTCTGCATTAGGAGTAGCAGGTGCTATATGATTATTCTCCCAAGTATATCCGTATTTAACAGGTGCATTTACTTTGGCAAGTAACATACAAGCCTCCGGATCTTTATCTAGATTAATTGCGATATCAAAAGTAGAATTCTCGATCGTAAAAACAGAAGTAAAATCCCACGAATAAATAAGATCGATTTGCTCTTTTGGTAAAATTGCGGGGCTTAAAGTTAGCCAAGTAACATGCACTCCAGGGTATTCTTTTTTAAATCTCTCTAATAAAGGAGTAGTACGAATAACGTCCCCAAGTGCACCTAATTTTATGATCAAAATACGTGTCTGAATTTTATCATAGGAATTACACGTAGCGCAGACTTGATTTTCTTTTTTATTTGGAATACAAGGAATTCCGGTTCTGAAGTGTCTACAATCAAATTTTACCTCCGAAAGATGCATAGAAAAATAATTATAAACCTTTAGTTACTTGATCTACCCAAGTTTTACCCCATTCTTCCATTTCTTGTTCTGACCAAAGTGCTGGATAGAAGATACGTTTTTGGAATCTTGGAGGTAAATATTTTTGCCAGTTTGTACCACCCGTTGCAGCAACATCTGTTTTACCAGTATGTAAATAACGTACAGCAGATTTATAGTGAGCTAATGGCCAATTTACGTTTACATTAATATCATTCTGTTTAAGTGCATTAATGATTTCTGGCTTTTGTTGGTCTTCTTTCGATAAGCGCAGGTAGCATTGCCATAAATTAGCAGAACGTTTTTTCTCCCCCAACGCGATAAATTGTTCGCGATATCTTTCTTCGAATTCAATCAGTGTCAATGTTTTTTTACCAGAAGCAATTTCCGTAGCTCCTTCTTTCCAATAGATATGCTCGAAAAGTTCAGTAATAGACTCATTTCCTGTGTAATTATCACGTACGTCTTTGTGTACTAGACGAATAAAGTCTGTAGAAGATATTTCAATTTTTCTGTATTGCGCTGATTGAAAACCAGATGCAGGAAGGAGAGACATTCTAAATTTCAAGAATTGTTCGCGCTCCATTCCATCAATCATAATTTCAAAACTATGTGTCAATGCCCCGAAATATCGATTGATACGCGTAACGCGATCCAAAAAGAAATCAGCAGTTAAGTGTTCACGTTCACTGATTTGATCAAATTCTCGTAATGAAAGTTTGAAATACAGTTCCGTAATTTGGTGATACATGATAAAAACTACCTCATCCGGGAATTTAGTTCTTGGTTTTTGTAAGCTCAACAAGGTATCTACCTCTATATAGTCCCAATAGGTTACTGAGTCAGCGTACAACAGCCCTTCTAAATAAGCATTAAAATCTTCGCCGATAGCAGAATATTTTGCTTGAATTTTATCTAATTTATCTTTAATTTCTGGTGTAATCTCCATAATACAAGGGGTTTAAAACAAATTTTACTTGAAAAAGATGCGGTAGACATCATTTCCATTTGCATATAACATTAAACTTAATAATAAGACAATTCCAACATACTGGGCAATTTCTAATACTTTTTGAGGAGCTTCTTTACCCGTTATCATTTCGTACAATAAAAAGACAACATGTCCACCATCTAATGCTGGGATCGGCAATAAATTCATAATTGCCAAGGCCAATGAAATCCATGCAGTTCTCATCCAGAAAATCTCCCAATCCCACGTACTTGGGAACATATTACCCATCGAAGCAAACCCACCTAAAGAAGACGCTCCTTTTTTGGTAAAGATGTATTTAAACTGTCCGATATAATCTCCTAAGGTATTAACTGCTAAATCAATGCCTAAACCAAAGCTTTCTCCCAAACCTGGTTTATATTGTTTAATCGAATTTACGTCAATCCAATTTTGGGTTGTCATAAATCCTAATGTTCCCTCTTTGGTTACCTTAATTTTTAGGTCTAACGTATCCTTTTCTCTTACAATTTGTGCAGTTGTTGTTTTTGTTTTGTTTAGGTATAATTGTTTTTGAAGTTCATCAAAGTAAGCGGTTGAATTTCCGTTGATTGTTATAAATTTATCTCCTTTTTGCAGTTTTGCTTTTTGCGCATTGGATTTAGGAACTATGGAATCTACAGTAGTAGAACTAGAACGTAAGCTAATTAACGGAAAAGCAGAATTTTCAAACAATTCATGTCCAATATTTTCAGGAAGATGTATCGTAGAAATTTTTCCATCTACATGTTTCACTTTTATATCTCTTGCACCACGAAACATTACCTGACTAGTAACTTCCAATACATTTTTGGTTGGTTTACCGTCAACAGCTAGGATATAATCTCCTGATTTTAATCCATATTTTTCAACATATGGATGTATTGCTACCCCTTGTTTTAGGGAGGAAGGTTCTAAACGTTCCACGCCATAGTAATAGACAACACTAATGTAAATAACAAACCCTACTACTACATTCACAAATACGCCACCTAACATGATGATTAAGCGTTGCCATGCTGGTTTAGATCTAAATTCCCAAGGTTGTGCAGGTTGTGCTAATTGTTCTTTATCCATCGATTCATCGACCATACCAGAAATTTTCACAAAACCTCCAAGAGGCAACCAACCTATTCCCCATTCTGTATCCCCTACTTTCTTTTTAAATAGAGAGAACCAAGGATTAAAGAAAAGATAAAATTTTTCTACGCGTGTTTTAAAAAGTTTAGCAGGGATAAAGTGACCAAATTCGTGCAGAATAACTAATAAGGAAAGTGATAAAATAAATTGAGCGGCTTTAATCCAAATATCCATGTTTTATTTTTTTAGTATACAAATATATATTATTTAGCATTAAGAATCTCTTCTTGTGAGCTGTATGTATTTTTCTTGCTGATAAGTATTCTTCCCAACAAAGATTAATAAATATCATTTTGTTCAAAATAATCTAGAATTGCTTCTTTTATTAGGTGTTGTTGTTCCTTCTCATTTAAAACTGGTAAAGGTTTTAATACAGCAAAATGGGGCCAATTTTCGACATCTCGTGCTTCAAATTTATAATAACCATGGGGTTCTAATAAGGTGCAAACTGCAATATGTAATAGATCGGTCTTTTCTTGTTTTGTAAATTCTCGGTAACCGAGACCTAATTCTTGCACACCGATTAAAAAAAGAATTGCTTGCGTATCTAATCCTTCTCCAAAATCGTTTTCTAATTTTTTTGTGAGTGTTTGAAATCGTAATTCAATGTCGTAATCCATAGAACAAATTTACGCTTTTGAGGCATAAAAAAATAGTCGTATACATGTTTAGTTCCAATATTTTTTTTGAAATCGGCACATTATTTGTAATTTGGCACTATCATGATAGCAAAAGATTTAATTACAGACGAGATTCCTCCTTTAACTCACGCAGATACAGGTGAAGTTGCCTTACGATGGATGGATGAATTTAAAGTATCTCATTTACCTGTTTTAAAAAATGGGAACTTTGTCGGTTTAATTTCAGAGTCTGACATATTAGACAAAATGGACTTAGAGGAGACATTAGATGTATTATTTGATCATTTACCACGTCCATACGTTCTAGATACCGCGCACATATACGAGGTTTTATATAAAGTTTCCGAGCATAAAATTTCCGTGGTTCCGGTACTTGATAAACTTGAAAAGTATGTTGGTTGTACTTCTGTACACGACATTTTATCTATGGTCGCGAGTACGGGAAGTATCAAGGAGCATGGTGCGATACTTGTTTTGGAAGTGAACCAAATTGATTATTCTTTGGCGCAAATTGCACAAATCGTAGAAAGCAACAATGCTAGGATTTTAAGTTCCTATATCATGTCTTCCCCAGATTCTACGAAGTTGGAGGTAACCTTAAAAATCAACAAAACAGAGTTGGATAGTATCATACGTACATTTGAACGCTATGATTATGTCATTAGTGCTTCCTATCAAAAAAGCGATTTCAACGATGATATTCAAGATCGTTATGATTCCTTATTGAATTTCTTAAAAATGTAATACGTTTTACGTAAATTTTACCGAAATGAAAATTGCGATTTACGGAAGAAAACTTACCCGTCAAAACAGTGTTGTATTTGAACAGACATTACGCAGTATAGAAGCGTTGGGATGGACACCTGTACTTGAGCAAGATCTCAAAGAACAATTAATTAAAAAATCCAATATAGGACACACCTTGGATAGTTTTTCCAGCTATCACGACCTAAAGTCAGGATTTGATATGGCTTTTAGTGTAGGTGGGGATGGTACATTTATCAAGACGGTTGGTTTCATTCGCGATAGTGGCGTTCCAATCGTAGGTATAAATACTGGTAGACTAGGTTTCTTAGCCAATATTACCCCAGAAAAAATTGAGGAGACGATGGGCATGGTTCGCGATAAGCGATACACATTTCAAAAACGATCTTTGCTACGTGTGCAAACGGAAGATGATTTATTTGGAGACGATAATTTAGCTTTAAATGAATTGACGTTGCATAAAAAAGACACTGCATCGATGATTACAGTGCATGCGAGTTTAGATGGGAATTACCTTAATTCGTATTGGGCAGATGGTTTAATTGTTGGTACACCAACTGGTTCTACTGCTTATAATTTGAGTTGTGGTGGTCCGATTGTAACTCCCGGTTGTCAGATACATATTTTAACTCCTATTGCACCACACAACTTAAATGTGCGTCCGATGGTAGTTCCTGATCATTTACCGATAAAATTAAGTGTAGAGGGAAGAGAACGAAAATATTTAATCAGTTTAGATGCCAATACGAAAAGTATCCCTCAAGGTTCCGAAGTTTTGGTGCAAAAAGCAGAATTTATGATTAATGTTGTTCGTTTTGATGACACTAGTTTCTTGGATACTATACGTAATAAGATGTCTTGGGGCATGGATAAACGAAATTGATCGTAAAATAAAGTTATTTTTCTTCGTTCAACTTCAAAATTTCATTCATTATGTGCTAATGCACACTCCGGCTTAAATTTTTTGTCTGCCTTAAAAAATTGAACTTTATTTTTACAATCAACTACAATAAAAATTTATATTTTTTTATAATTTAATTAAACTGAAAAACAGTAATTTATACTCAATATAAATTACAATTTATTCGCTACGACTATTGGAAGCTTAAAATGGGATGTTTTGGCTTTGGTAAGATCAAAAATTTGCACATAGATGATATAAATTCCTACAGGAAGTTTTTGTTTCTTCGCATCCAGGCCATCCCATACGAATATAGCATTTTGGGAAATTAATTCATTTTTTACTAATCGATTAACTTCATTTCCTTCCAATGTATAGATACTCATTGAAGCACTTGTATTTGGATCTGCGTTCGCAAATTTAATTTCCACTAAATCTTCGAAGCCATCATTGTCCGGAGAGATTGTATTGGAAGAAATACTAAAATTCGTTGGTTTATCGTTATTAATGGCATGAGAATTCGCTTTACCTGGTGTTGCAAAACCTTCATTTTCAGATGCAGTATACCAATTTTGTTTGTCGTTACTCGGTAAAAGAACACTTAAGCGCTCTAAAGATTTCCCTTCTACCGTATTTAAAAAGGGATAATGCCATGTTTCGTCGAAGGTCACTTTATCTATCACTTGTTTATTATACATGAGAATAACTGTTCCAGAATCATTATTCATGGTTGGAATGGACATTTGTATTCCATGAAATTTATTCGTGTTTGGATATATTTTTTCTTGAGAAGAAATGGAAGGAGTTAGAAAAACATATTCATGTGGTTTTACAATTCTATTTTGCTCGATTACTTTAGGACTTGAAAGCTGGCCTTTTTCAAGTGAAAATAATGTAAGGTCTTTCAGGTTAATCCATTTTTCTGAATTATTGTATAACTCCATAAAATCAGCTCCATCGGGATATGGATTAAATAGTAACTCATTAATTACGATATCATTGGTGTCGATAATTTCTGAATTTGCAAAGGTTGTATTTATGGAATATTTTTGCGTCCAACAATCTTGTATTTCATCTAGTTGAATTTTAAACTCTTTTGATTTTTGAAGAGCAGATTGAAAGATGAATTGCATACTGTTCTCCTTAAAAAGCATAGTTTTCCAATTTAATTCTGGTACAAATTGAATAGCCACCTTACCAACTGAAAGCGTATCTATTTGTTTGGAAAAAACAATTTCTAATACCGAATCAGAAAGCATGTTACTGGAAGTAATCTCCAGGCTTGTTTTATCTGGAAGGGTATCGTAGACAGAATTTTGTTCATTTGGTGTTCCCCCATCTGGATGTTTTGCACCTTTCCAGTTTAAAGCATCCGAACATGGATGAAAAGGATTTATTCGTTCGAGGCTAATTCCTCCTGTAGATTCACTATCGAATTTATACCACGAAAGAGCATACTCCACCTCATCCAAGCGATTTCCAAGTGAATCCAACAAGGTGATTTTATCTCCCGAATTATTTAGACTTGGAAACGAGGTTACCCCTACCGCTGGATTCAAAAATGGAAGTCCACTTGTACTGCATAAGACTTTGAATTCCTTTGGTCCTAACCAAGCGGATACTATTTTCCCTTTGCTTGTACCGTCCGTTACTATCCAATTTTCGAGATTAAAATACTTGTTGCTTTTGTTGTAGATTTCGATGTATTCGATTTCTGGCAATCCGACTACAGGACTAGGATTGCTCATGATTTCATTGATAATCACCTCTCCTTTATCTGGTTGTTCGGCGATGATGTAATATACGTTTTTGGTTTCTGGAAGCATCACATTTCCAGATAAATCGGAGATTTGACTAATACTCAATGTATAATTCGTCGCGTTTTGAAGAGGTGTATCAAGTTCAAGCATAACGCAAGCAGTCGCATTTTGTATCCGAGAGGCACTTAAGATAGTATTACTTGAATTTAGAAACATATAATTTTCAGGTGAATTCCCTGATATAGAATCGATGGTTTCGGAAAAAGTTAACTTCAAATGTTTGTGATTAAGCACTTGAATTTGTTGGCAGGTCGGTGGCGTTTTATCTACAACTTTGGGACCTAGGTAAAAATTATCGTAATAAAACTTGGTTGCATATGTCTTCGTAAATTGACAATACACTCCCGAATATTTTCCCGACACTTGCGCATTATCGATTGCCGAAGCTTCGAGCGTATAATTTTCACCACCATTAAAATCCGAGTAAATTTTCCATTCGCCAGATGGCTCTCGAACGACTTTGATCGAAGTGATAAAATTTGTAGAAATAGCCCCTATTGTGCCAGCGCAAATTTGCGTAGAAATACTATTTTTTCGCTTAAAAAGTCGAATTGCGTCGTTGGTGCCCGTTTCTCCAAACTGGAGGTAATACCCATCCGGATTTGACTTCAAATCTAATACACTGGTAATCAAATAAAATCGAGAAAAATTATTACTCGAAGGAGTGAAAGAATGCTTCATCCAAAAGTGCCATTCGACCGAATTTTGAAAATCGAGCTTGTTTTCAAGTGCTAAAAAAATGGAATCCGAAGTAGTACTTTTTGATCGCAATTGAAAGGAATTATTGACCTCAAATTTGGTGTCTGAACCCACCCAATTCGGATTTAAGGTAAAATTTCCGTCTGTAAATCCGTCTATAATTTGTGCATAATCAATGAAATACAAAAAAAACCAGAAAAAAACTAGAAAGTAACGCATAAACTAAATCAATGGTATTAAAAAATTGTAATTTTGAATCACATCTATTAAAGTTAAGAAAAATGAGAGTAGCAGTAGTCGGCGCAACAGGTATGGTGGGTAATGTGATGCTTCAAGTATTACGTGAACAAAGTTTTCCAATCACCGAATTAATTCCAGTAGCATCTGAAAAATCAGTGGGTCAAAAAATTGATTTTGGGGGTATGGAATGTACCGTTGTTGGTTTAGCTACCGCAGTATCTATGAAACCAGATTTGGCTATTTTTTCCGCTGGAGGAGATACCTCGTTGGAATGGGCACCAAAATTTGCAGAAGTTGGAACATTTGTGATTGACAATAGTTCTGCTTGGCGTATGGATCCTACGAAATGTTTGATCGTTCCAGAAATTAACGGAGATATACTAACATCCGAAGATAAAATTATTGCGAATCCGAACTGTAGTACCATACAAATGGTATTGGCATTGGCTCCTTTACACCGTAAATACAAAATCAAACGTGTGATTGTTTCTACCTATCAATCCATTACAGGTACAGGTGTAAAAGCGGTTACCCAAATGGAAAATGAGCGTGCAGGAATTTCAGGCGAAATGGCGTATGCATATCCAATCGACAAAAACTGTATCCCACATTGTGATTCCTTTACTGAAAATGGGTATACAAAAGAAGAGTTGAAGTTGATGAATGAGCCTAAGAAAATTTTAGATCCAAGCATACAAGTGACTGCGACTGCAGTGCGTGTACCAGTAGTTGGTGGACATTCCGAAGCTGTAAACGTTGAGTTTGAAAACGATTTCGAATTAGCAGACGTGCGTAAACTCTTACACGAAACTTCTGGAATTACTTTGAAAGATGATCCAACGACAAATAGTTACCCGATGCCGAAATATGCGGAAGGAAAAGACGATGTATTTGTGGGAAGAATTAGAAGGGATGAATCGCAAGCAAATACCTTGAATATGTGGATTGTAGCGGATAACTTGCGTAAAGGTGCTGCGACGAATGCGGTACAGATTGCGCAATTGTTGATTAAGAAAGGAATATTGTAGGGACGAGGGGCGGGCCCTTCGAGAGCCTCAGGGACCGGAGGGACGAGGGACGAAGGAACGGGTTGGGAGGGACGATAGTGATGAGTGACGATAGTGATGAGTGACGATGAGATGGGGGATTCGCTTTGCTCATGGGGGAAAAACCATATAAGGCATGTAAAAATATTCATGAAAATAAAATTATCCTATAACAAAAGACTTGTTATTTTTTCTTTAGTATTATTTATCATTAAAATACTAATAATTCCTTATGTTCACGAAATTGATGCTGATGGTGTTTCAAGAGTCTATTTATCATTACAATTTGCAAATAATCCACAAATTATAAATACGGGTAATTGGCCACCTATCTTTTTTTATATCATGGGTAGTGCTTTGAAAATTTATAGTAATCAACATGTAACTCCTATTATCGTAAATATACTATTTAGTATCCTACTTATTTTTCCATTATTTAATCTATTAAAAAAACAGTTTGAGGAAAAAATTTCCTTTTTATTATGTGTATTTTTTTCTTTTTCACCTATAGTGTTTAGAATGAGTATGCTTGCAATGTCTGAAATACCTTATTTATTTTTTGTTATTTCTAGTATTAGTGCTCTTGCTAAAGGTCTTTCTGAAAGAAAAACAGCTTGGATTTTAACCGCTGGTATATTAATGAGTATAGCTGGAGGAATACGTTATGAAAGTTGGATATTGGGCGTTTTAGTTGTTCTAATTTTAGCTTTTTTCAAAACTAAAAAAGAGGCGCTCTTTTTTACAATAACATTTATTTTAATACCTACATATTGGATATTTTCTAGTTATATTTTCACACAAGAGGCTTTACATAGTTTTAATTGGGCCATTAATCTTCCTGCAGAAAATTCAATACAATCAATCGATTCATTAATGCGAAGAATATGGTGGTATCCGCTTTCTTTGATGTTTGCTTTTGGCCCCATCGCTTTTTACTTTTTCATTAAAGAATTGAAATATTATAATTTGAATAAAATCAGCTATATTTTATTTATATCATTCATCACATTTTTTATTATATGGTTAATAAATTCGCTTCGAGGAAGTCTACTGTTACAACATAGATTTGTCATAACATTATTTTTACTTTCGTTTCCATTTGTTGGTTTTTATTTTAGAAGAAATGGCAAAAATCTAGTCAAAAAAACAGTGCTATTTTCTCTTAGTGGTTTTTTATTAGCATTTGTTTATAGTTCTAAGGGTGCAAGACCTATACCCAGATTATTAACTAAGGAGGCAACAAAAGTATCGTCACTAATTAATGCTAATATTCACTCAAATTCTGGATTTATTTGTGACTTTTGGAATTGGGAAACAACTTATTATCTTCCGTTTGCAACAGGGCTAAAAGAAGATAACATTGCGATTTTAGAGTCTAATGAACAATTTGAGTTTTCTAAAGAAAAAATTGAAACTATAACACGGAAATACCATGATGGTGTATTATTAATCAATAAAAACAATTTTGTTCAAAAAACTTTAATAAAGCAAGATAAAAACTACAGTTGTACAATTAATAAATCAAAGCTTATTTTGAAACAAATTTATGAAGATGAAACCATACTATGTTTTAAATACAAAACAATTGATTTAACACAAAATTAGTAACGTGCTATTTCAATTCCCACTCAATAAAAAGTCACCCTCCTCAATCTACTGCGCTACCGCTTGAACTTCGAAAGTAAACTTTCTCTTCTCAAGGGAGGAAGCCTAAAAATCAGTTCTCTTGACTCATTCGAATGTCTTTGATATTTAATTGTATCGTTATTTTTTCTTTCCAGGTATTGGATTCGATGGTGTAAAGAATATCGCAGGGTTTACCGGATTGTAGGAGGTCAAACAATTCTGCCATACGGAAACCGATTGCAGGAATTTTTCTTTGTTGGGTACCTTCTGTGAAAACTGCTTTTATGTGTTCACCTTTTAAGAGTGTTGCTTCGCATACTTCCACTCTTTTAGTGCGAAAGATTGGCTTCCTATTTCCTGGTCCGTACGGCTCCATTTGATTCAGTAAACGCGAGAATTTCGGTAGTTGAAAATTTGCTTCATTGACTTCAAAAAGTTCATCGAACGAAAGATCGGAATCAATTACGACCTCCTCTGTTTTTTCTTCTTGAAGTAGGAGTTGATCAACTACTGTTTCAAATTTTTCTCGGAATAAGTGGTAATTATCCGGATGGAGGGTCATCCCTGCAGCAAAGGTATGTCCACCAAATTGTTCAAGGACATCTTCACAGTGTGTTAAAGCTTCGTGAATATCAAGACCTTTGATACTACGCGCAGAACCTGTCAATTTACCATTTGATTCGGTCAATACAATCGTTGGTTTATAATGCGTTTCGATAAGTCTAGATGCAACAATGCCAATCACTCCTTTGTGCCATTGCTTGCTAAAAACTACGGTTGTTTTACGCTGACTAAAAGTAGCATCTTCTTCAATTTGTTGTAATGCTTCGAAGGTAATTTGTGCGTCTAATTCGCGACGTTCTTGATTGTCTAACTCAATACTCGTTGCAATTTCTTGAATTACAATATTATTCGTGGAAATCATTAATTCCACCGCTTTTCTACCAGATTGAATACGTCCTGCAGCATTGATTCGTGGCGCAAGTACAAATACCACATCTTCTAATTTGAGAGGTAATTGTTTGTTTGCTATTTGCAATAAAGCTACGACACCTTTGCGCGGCGAAGCATTTAGTTTTTGTAACCCGTGGTAACATAAAATGCGGTTTTCCTCCGTAATAGGAACAATATCCGCACCGATACTAATAGCTACAAGGTCGAGTTGGTCCAATAGTAATTGTTCATCCCAGTTATTGGTTTGTTGGAGTGCTTGGAGTAATTTGTATCCTACCCCACAGCCCGACAAACCTTTGTATGGATAACTACACTCCTTTTGCATTGGATCCAAAATAATGGCATCCGGTAATTCTTCTCCAGGATGGTGGTGGTCGCAGACGATGAAATCTATTCCTAAGGAATTCGCATAGGCGATTTTATCTACCGCACGTATACCACAGTCTAACGAAATGATCAATGAAACACCATTGGATTTTGCGGTATCAATTCCTTGCGTGCTGATTCCATAGCCTTCTGCATAACGATCTGGAATATAACATTCTAAATTTTTGTAATAGAAATGAAGGACATTCCACATTACTGCAACTGCGGTGGTACCGTCCACATCGTAATCTCCGAACAACATAATGCGTTCTTTGTTGATGAATGCTTGATTGATACGTTTGACTGCACGATCCATATTTAGCATCAAAAACGGATCGTTGATTAAGGACCAATCGGGACGAAAAAAAGCACGGGCTTGATCGAAATTTTGGATGTCTCGTTGGACTAGAATTTTTGCAAAGGTAGCTGGGATGTTTAGTTCAGTTTGTAAATTTTGAATTTGCTGTAAGGTTGGTGTTTCTTTTACTTTCCAGATTTTGTTGCTCATGTGGTGTTTTTGTTAATTTGCTAAAATATCACCGCAGGAATACAATTCCAGCGGAGCACATTTTATTAATTTTTACTTTAAGTTAGTGAAAAATATGAATTCGATTCACGAAAAATGAAAGTAAGGGAATTTTAAACTAACTTCGAAAAAACATCCTTTTCATGGATAATATTATCTTATTTATTTTTCTAGCCTTACTAGCAGAAATTTTAGGAACTATTGGTGGTTTTGGTTCTTCGGTGTTTTTTGTACCCATTGCAAGTTTATTTTTAGATTTTCAATCCGTGCTTGGGATTACAGCACTATTTCATGTTTCAAGTAATATTACCAAAATTGTCTTTTTCAAACATGGTTTTGATAAGGATTTAATTTTAAAAGTTGGGATACCTGCCTTGGTATTTGTTGTGATTGGTGCTTATTTCAGTAAATACATCGATGTCAAAAAATTAGAAATAGGACTAGCCATTTTTTTAATTATAACAAGTTTGGCATTTTTAGTGATTAAAAATTTATCGCTCAAACCAACCACCGTAAATTCCTTGCTTGGAGGTACTTTTTCCGGATTAATGGCTGGACTCATCGGAACTGGAGGTTCTATCCGTGGAATTACCTTAGCAGCGTTTAATTTAAAAACAGAGGTATTTATTGCGACCTCCGCTATCATCGATTTAGGGGTAGATGCTAGTCGCGCAGTAGTTTATTATATGAATGGATTTGTGCATTATCACGATTTCTATTTACTCCCATTTTTAATCATCGCAAGTATTGTAGGCACCTATATCGGAAAACTGATTTTAGCAAAAGTCTCCCAACAAACCTTCAAAAACATGGTATTGGTTTTGTTGTTAATCACTGGAATTTTTTCAATTTCACGCGCCGTTTTTTTCTAAATAAACCGTCTCTCTAAAATCCTTCGTATTTTTACGCCATGAAGATTTTGGTTGTACGTTTTAGTTCTATTGGTGACATTGTGTTGACTACACCTGTTGTTCGTTGTCTAAAGCAGCAACTACCTAGGGTTGAAATCCATTATTTAACTAAAAAAAAGTTTGCGGAAATTCTTTCTTCGAATCCACACATTGACAAACTTCATACCATTGATCGTTCCATTAACGAAGTTCTCTCTACCTTAAAATCGGAGAAATTTGACTTTGTGGTTGACTTACATACCAATTTACGCACAAAAAGTTTGATTTGGAAATTACGTGTTCCTTCCGCTAGTTTTACAAAATTGAATTTCAAAAAGTGGTTGTATGTACGATTTAAAATCAACAAGTTACCCGACATACACATCGTTGAACGTTATTTTGAAACCGTTAAAAGTCTAGACATAACGAATGATCAGCAAGCTTGCAATTATTTCATTGCTTCCCAAGATCAGGTGGATGTTAATACCCTAGGTTTGGAACCAAATTCCTATGTTGCATTTGCAATTGGCGCACAATTCGCGACCAAACGCATGCCTACCTCTAAACTTATTGAACTTTGTAATGCCATCGGAAAACCAGTCGTATTGCTTGGAGGACCAGAGGATGCCGAAACTGCTAAAGCGATTATTTCACAGTCGACGGGAAACATACAATCACAGTGTGGTACGTTACGCTTGGGGCAATCTGCAAGTGTGGTTCAACAAGCACAGTTATTAGTCACCCACGACACCGGATTGATGCATATTGCTTCTGCATTTAACAAACGTATTGTGAGCATTTGGGGGAATACTACTCCATCGTTAGGAATGTACCCGTATATGCCGCAAAACAGCAAAAATTACAGCATACATCAAGTGGAAGGATTGGGTTGTAGACCTTGTTCTAAAATTGGATTTCAATCGTGTCCCAAAAAGCATTTTTCGTGCATGCATTTACAAGATGTAGGAAAAATTGCAAAAGAAATTAATCAACTATAAATGTCCACACGCTTCTTCACCTAAAATTCCGAGGGAATGAAGGATTTGGTACATTACTTCCCCATTGAGCGCTTCAAACGTAGGCGCTGAAACTTTGTTACTTTGAAGTGACTGCACAAACATATAGGTATTATTCAGAAATTCTACATACCCAATATACCAAGCGTGTGGTTTTCCATTTTGCGTTCCTGTTACTTTGTAAGAATAGACGTTTTTATTTACCAATTTAGTTACATAGAAGGTCGACTTTACCAATCGAATATTTTCAAAGGAAAACGGTAGGTTGTAGTAATACAATTTTTTTAATAAATCGAACTGCTGTTTGGTAGAAATTTTCAGTGTATTATCTTTCCAAAACGTTTCTATTCCACCGGAGATATCACGGTTTCCATAATTTAGTAGGTTTAACCAATTTTGGAGTTTTTCTTGTTTAATTCTACGTGCATTCACCGAGAAAAAAACTGGATTATTAGATTTCAAAGCTTTGATTAAATGTTCCTGGGTTAGCGTGTCATCCCCATTTGGAGTATCATAATTTTTGATGACACCACTTTCTAAACCAATTAATCCTGCATATAAATGAAACGAATTATTTGGGGATTGTAAGGTTTGCATTTTTATGGTATCGCTGTAATAATAGGTGTTTTTACTTTGATTAAAAACCACACATGCACCAGTTACACCAAAGTTTTTATAGATTGAATCTAGATTTAGGTGTTGTTTGTGATACGCGCGTTGAGCGACAGAGTGAAGAGCGACGAGTGATGAAAAAAGGAAGAAAAAGATTAATCTAACGTTTAACGTTGGAAAGTAATGGGTTCTAAAAAATGTTAAACAATTCGAGTATTTCAAAATAAACTATATAAATTAACAGATTCAAAAGTAACTAATTTAATTACATCTATGATTGATTATAACCCGCGTAATTGGCTGACCTTAATATTTGCATTACATAAAAGTGACACGTTACGCATGTTGTGGAAAGAGTTAATATACATGGGTATATTTACCTTGCTTATCGCTTTTTTAAAAATTCATTTTTTCCCAAAAGTCGATTATTTAGATAAATTAATTGCCGTTTACTCCCTTATAGGATTTGTGATTTCATTGCTTTTAGTGTTCAGAACAAATACAGCCTATGATCGTTGGTGGGAAGGAAGAAGAAAGTGGGGAGAATTAGTAAATGATACCCGAAATTTTTCTATAAAATTAAATGCGATGCTAGCAAAATCGGAAGATAAAGCAGAATTTGCGCGGCTCATTCATTTATTTGTTTTTTCCATGAAAGAACATTTACGAAAAGGAGTTCCTGTGGAAGAACTACCTTTTACACCAAAAGAAAAATATTTGTTAAACTCTTCCAAACACATACCAACATGCATTGTTGGATGGATATATACTAAAATTCATGAACACGTAAAAACAGGAGAATTGTATAAAGAAGATTTAATTGTTTTAGATAAAAATTTAAATGGATTTTTAGAAGCATGTGGTGCATGTGAACGAATAAAAAATACACCTATCCCATTTTCTTATTCTTTATTTATTAAGAAATTTATCTTTATTTATGTATTAACACTCCCGCTTGCCTTTGTATCTGTATTTGGATATTTATCGGCCTTAATAGCAACATTTGTTTTTTATGTATTGGTAAGTATGGAAGTGCTGGCAGAAGAAATTGAAGATCCATTTGGTGATGATGATAATGATTTACCAACGGACCAATTATCCCAAAAAATGAAAGAAATATCTGAAAGTATATTAATCCAAAAATAAAATTACAGGAAACTAAAAAAGGCGACCCTTTCGAATCGCCTTTTTTAGTTATAAATTATGATTACTATAATGTTCCTCTTTTTGCTTGTTCTCTTTCGATGGATTCAAACAAGGCTTTAAAGTTACCTGCTCCGAATCCTTTAGCGCCCATACGTTGGATAATTTCAAAGAATAAGGTTGGTCTATCTTCTACTGGTTTTGTAAAGATTTGTAACAAATATCCTTCTTCATCCGCATCTACAAGGATGGATAATTTTTGAAGTTCCTTGATATCTTCTTTCATTATATCCATATGTACTCCTAAACGTCCAGGAATCTCATCGTAATATGCTTGTGGTGGTGGTGGTAAAAATTCGATACCACGTGCTCTTAATTCACGTACAGTAGCAATAACATCATCTGTAGCTACAGCGATGTGTTGTACACCTGGACCTTCATAGAAATCCAAATATTCTTCAATTTGAGAACGTTTGTTTCCTTTTGCTGGTTCGTTGATCGGGAATTTAATACGACCGTTACCGTTTGACATTACTTTACTCATTAACGCAGAATATTCTGTGTGAATTTGTTTGTCATCAAACGAAAGGAAGTTTACGAATCCCATTACATCTTCGTACCATTTTACCCAAGTATTCATTTCACCCCAACCAACATTTCCAACCATGTGGTCGATGAATTTTAAACCTACTGGTGCTGGGTTATAATCGGATTTCCATTCTACGAAACCAGGTAAGAAAGAACCAGTGTAATTTTTACGTTCTACGAACATGTGCACTGTTTCTCCGTACGTATAAATACCTGCGCGAACTGTTTCTCCGTTTTCGTCTTTTTCAACTGTTGGTTCTTGGTACGATCTAGCACCACGTTTGATTGTTTCTTCGTATGCTTTACGAGCATCTTCCACCCACAAAGCAACAACTTTCACCCCGTCACCGTGTTTTTTAACGTGTTCCCCAATTGGAGAATCACTAGTTAACGCAGTAGTTAAAACTAAACGAATTTTATCTTGTTTCAATACGTAGGAAACACGGTCCGTAAGACCAGTTTCTAAACCAGCATATGCATAGGATTGAAAACCAAAAGCAGTTTTATAGAAGTGAGCCGCTTGTTTTGCATTCCCAACATAAAACTCCACATAATCCGTTCCTAATAATGGAAGGAAATCTTGTGCACCTTCGAATATTTTTTCTAAACCGTACTCTACGTTTTTGATTTCTTTACTCATTTTTTTGTAATGTTAAATAATTAAATTAATCTTCTAACCAACTAGTTAGGTAATCTTTATCTGCAATATCCACTGCAGCTTGCGTAATTTTTAATGGTTTGAACGTATCTACCATCACTGCTAATTCTGCAGTTTCTTTTTGGCCAATACTACGTTCCATCGCACCTGGGTGTGGTCCATGAGGAATTCCACCTGGGTGAAGCGAGATATATCCTTTTTCTACATGATTTCTAGACATAAAGTCTCCATCCACGTAGTATAGAACTTCATCTGAATCGATATTACTGTGGTTATAAGGCGCAGGAATGGATTTTGGATGATAATCATACAAACGCGGAACGAACGAACAAATCACATAATTATGTGCTTCAAACGTTTGGTGTACTGGGGGTGGTTGGTGCACACGTCCAGTTATCGGTTCAAAATTATGAATCGAAAAAGCATATGGGAAATTGAAACCATCCCATCCTACTACATCAAAAGGATGTGTCGCATATACTAGTTCGTGTAGTACATTCTCTTTTTTGATTTTAATTAAAAAATCCCCTTTTTCATCAAATGTTTCTAATTCAGTCGGCATTTTTAAATCACGCTCACAGAAAGGAGAGTGTTCTAACAATTGACCAAAATTATTGCGGTATCTTTTTGGAGTAACTACAGGACTAAACGATTCTACAATAAATAAGCGGTTATCCTCTGTGTCGAAATCAATTTGATAAATAATTCCTCTTGGAATAACCAAATAATCTCCGTATTCAAAATTAATGTTACCCAAAAACGTTCTTAATTTTCCAGAACCTTTATGGATAAAGATTACCTCATCCGCGTCCGCATTTTTATAAAAATACGTACGAAGCGATTTTTTTGGCGCTGCTAACGCAATGTTTAAGTCATTGTTAAACAATAAAATCGTACGGCTTTCTAGAAAATCCTCTTTTGGAGCAACTTCAAAACCTCGCAACATTTGGGAGGAAATATTTTTGTTGATTGCTGCAATCGGAGTTAAATCAATCGGAGAGGAAACCGATCTTACTTGTGTTGGTCTGTGCACGTGGTATAACAGGGATGCAAATCCATGAAATCCTTCCGTACCAAACAATTGTTCATAGTAATATCCACCTTCCGGTTTTTCAAACGTAGTGTGACGTTTAGCAGGGAACTTACCAAGTTTCGCGTAAAAAGGCATAAAACTTTTGACTTTTTAATGATTAATAAACAACTTCTTTCTATGAATTTACGAAATAAAACAAAGAAGTAGAACAAATTTAGGATTTGATTTGCAATTCTGCAACAAAATGGAGGCAAGCTCTATAAACAAATAAGATATAAACGATTGAAAGTGTTAAAATATTCCAAAATAGGAATGCAATAGAATATAAAAGTAGTTAATTTCGTTTGAACATTTAAAAAATTGATTGTAATGGGAATCACAGATAAAAAAAATATTGGTAAGAAAATTTTCAAATGGACAGGAATTTCACTTGGAGTTCTATTATTGTTGGCAATCATTGTTCCATATATCTTTAAAGATGAGATAAAGGAAATGGTGCAAAAAGAAATGAAACAACAATTGCTAGCCGATATTACATTAAAAGATTTCGATTTAACCTTTTTGAGTTCATTTCCACATATTTCCGCAAGATTGGAGGGACTAAAAGTTACTGGAACGGATAAAAACTTCCAAGGAGTAGTATTGGCTGAAATGGAAAGTTTTGAGGCAAATCTAAATTTCTGGAGTGTCGTTGGTGGTGACAAAATGGAAATTGAAGGAATCGTTCTAAACAAACCAAAATTTGATGTGCGTGTTTTGAAAGATGGAACTGCAAATTATAACATAGTTAAACCAGATTCAGTTAAGACACCGGAGGAAAAGTCCGAGCCTTCCAACTTTAAACTTACGATGCAAAAATATGAAATCAACGAGGCAAGTATTCGCTACGATGATCAAAGCATGGATTTATTTGCAGATATACAAAATTTAACCCATGTTGGTAAAGGAGATTTAACTGCGGATATCATTGATTTTGAAACAACAACAACGATGGATGCTTTTACCTACGAAATGGATGGGATGTCTTATTTGAAAAAAGTAAAAACGAATTTCGTTGTTAATTTATTGATGGAATTTACTGAAAAGACATCAAAATTTACGTTAAAAGAAAATACATTTGAATTAAATGCCCTAAAATTTTCCTTGAATGGATTTTATGAAATGTTGGAACATAAAGATAATATGGACCTTACATTAGCAGCAAAAGAAGCAACATTCAAAGACTTCTTATCCTTAATTCCATCCTTCTATCAATCCGGTTACGAAGGCATGTTAACACAGGGCACCTTAGCCATGCATGCAAAGGTGAAAGGGATTATGGACGATAAAAATATGCCAGGTTGGGACGCTGGAATTCAGGTGAAAAACGCCTCAATACAGTATGCTGGTTTACCACAATCCATTAAAAACATTGCAATTGATGCATCTTCAAGTTTTTCGGGTGGTTCCAATTTAGACCAAATGAAATTAGATGTTTCTAAATTTCATGCAGACTTTGCAGGAAATGTATTAGACATGACTATACGCCTTCGCAATCCAATGACAGATCCAGCAATTGCAGCTAAAATTAAGGCTAACATTAACTTAGCAACATTAGGAAAAGTCATGCCAATGGCTGACGGGGAATCCTACCAAGGGAAACTACTTGCAGATATTGCATTGAATGGTAATATGAGCACGATAGAACAAGAGCGCTATGAAGATTTTGATGCGAAGGGTATGGTAGAACTGAAAGACATTCTATACACATCAAAAGATTTGCCAGCAGCTGTTAAAGTAGCAGGAATGAAATTACTATTTACACCACAAAATTTACGTTTGGAAAATTTACAAGCGAAAATGGGAACGAGTGATTTTGCTATGGATGGAACGATCGATAATTATTTAGCCTATGTATTTAGAAATGAATTGTTAAAAGGAAATTTCAATTTTTCGAGTACTACGTTAGATTTGGATGCATTGATGGGTACAAGCGCTACACCAGCAACTACTGAAAACGAAACAACGAATAAGGCTCCAGAAACAGCCTCCACCGAACCATTCTTAATTCCAGACAATTTAGACGTACTACTTTCGATGGATGTGAAAAAAATGCTTTACAATGGTATTACGATTCAAAATACCAAAGGATCAGTAGGAATGAAAAATGAAATCGCAACACTAGACCATCTAACTATGGAAGTATTAGGAGGTAAAGTCGGACTCGATGGTAGTTACAACACGCAGAATCACGGCAAACCAAACGTAAATTTTAGTTACGACATTCAACAAATTGCAATCGCCGATTTAGCAAAAAACTTTGTAACTATTGAAAAATTAGCGCCAATCGCAAAATATGTCAAGGGTAAAATCTCTACCTCATTTACGATGAAAACAGACTTGCAAGCATCTATGGAACCTGTGTATAGCACATTAACTGGAAACGGCGATATTGCATCGAATGAAATCAATGTTTCAGGGTATGCTCCATTAACAAAATTGGCTAGTGAATTAAATATGCCCAAATTAGCCTCACAAACAATGCGTGACTTTAAAGCAAAATTCAAATTTGCAAATGGAAAAATTAGTCTTACCCCATTTACAATTAAGTTGGGCAAAATAAATACGGATGTTTCTGGATCAACGTCTTTTGAACAGGAGTTAGATTACAAATTAGTCTTGAATATTCCTAGGGAAGAAATACCTGCTGAAGCACTTAAACTAATTGAAAATGGACTAGCAAAATTAAATAGTTTACCTATTAAATTAAAGGTTCAAGAATTACCTTCTATAATACCTGTAAATGCGTCAATTACAGGTTTAATAACTAAACCTATAGTTTCCGTTGATTTGAAAGAGTCTATCGGTAAGTTAACAGGTAACCTAAAAAATTCGTTGAAAGACGCAGGAAAGAAAGTGAAGGATTCTGTTACTACTATTGTAAAACAAAAAGTAGCGGAGAAAGTCAACGAAGTAAAAGAAGACTTAACAAAAAAGAAACAACAATTAATTGCAGATGCACAAAAACAAGCAGACAATATTAAAGCTGAAGCAAGACGTGCAGCAGATGCAGTTCGTGCAGAAGGAAATAGACAAGCAGATGCATTACTTGCAGAAGCGGGTGGAAATCCTATCAAAAAGAAAATAGCGGAAGTTGCAGCGACAAAAATTCGCAAAACAGCTACTGAGAAAGCACAACGTATGGAGGAAGAAGCTAGTCAGAAAGCAGATGAGATTATGAGTAAAGTGAAGTAGAGACGAGTGACGATAGTGACGTCCCGAAAGCTTTCGGGAGACGATGAGTTAAACGTTTGGGGATTGGACACGTCCAATCCGAACTAGAACACAATTTGTAAAAATAATAGTAAAAGATGAAATCGATTTTTTTTGTTGGAATTGGGGGGGCTATTGGGAGTGTGATGCGTTATATTTTAGGTAGTGTAGGAGCACATTATTTCAAGGGGACATTTCCTTTTGCGACATTTATAACTAATTTTTTAGGATGCTTAATTATCGGATTGTTAATTAGTTATTTTGGTAAAAATGGGGAATTAAATCCATCATTAAAATTATTATTGATAACCGGTTTTTGTGGTGGATTTACCACATTTTCGACGTTTGCTGCAGAGAATGTACAGTTGTTGGAAAATGGAAATTATGGGTTATTATTTGCGAACGTGGCCGGAAGTGTGGTGTTGGGAATGGGAGGGGTTATGTTGGGGATGAGAATTTAATAAAAATGGTCGCGTCACGACGCGACCGAAACATACTAAAATAATAACAAAAAACACCTAAACCA
>CANHRS010000026.1 GCA_947463445.1 Flavobacteriia bacterium
CCTTCTTCTTTGGTCATCGCATATTCAAAATAATAATCCATTCCAACTGCAGCATTCAAATACAGACCAAATTTATCTCCAATTTCGTTTTCCGAGTACATTTGTCCGAAAAATGCTTTTATCGGTACCTGTTTCATAACAATATTATTATTCATATTGACAATCGTTGCTAAATCAGAAGTTGTGTGTAATCCTTTCTCTTGTACCTTTTTATTTTCAAAAGTAGCAAGTTGAAGTCCACTAATAACTACTCCATCTTCAAATTCTGAAGGTATTTTATTATACTCCCCTTTTTCTCTATATGCAGTAATTAATCGATTTGCCGTTTTCTCATCTGACCACTCACGTACTGCCTGAAATAAATTACAATTTGCGGAATCGATTGAAGAAAGACTTTCTTCTATATTTATTTTACTTACTGCTATAGGCAAAAGGGATTTTTCTATAGGCATATTAAATTTAGCAGTAATATCTAATTTAGTAACTCCTGTTTCCGTATCGTATTTGATTTTACCAACAGTACTTACTTTAACACTTCCAAAATCCATTCCAAGATTAATAATTCCACTTCCAGAAAGCGAACAATGTTTTGTATTTAAGGCTATAAAATTTCCTTTCGCTTCTGCGTTATTTAACCTTTCCTTAGAGCCTATTTGAAATTCATTAGCATCCGGTTTGTATTGCAAAACTCCAGAAGCAGTAATTACTACAGGATCTTTTGAACTTTTGAGTGGTGAAAGGAAGGTAGGATACATTCTAACACTATCAGAACTAGGAGAGTCTCTCCATAAAATACCTGCTGACACAAGCGTATTGGTTAGTGTTTTCATTTTTTCGCCTACAGGAATCTGAATATTTTTTGGGTTTATTTCAGAATTAAACACCATCCAACTTCTAGTAAACTTGGTACAGTTATGTTTAATACGCGTTGATCCGTTAAAGGAAAGTAACGGTGTAGAAGTATTAATTTTTACAGCACCATAATATTCAAATTTACTACTTAGTTTAAACGTGTCAGCTTCATTTATTTTACCAATTGCAACTGTGTGTAATGCAGAATCGACACTAATATTATCTAATTTAATAATGGACAGGTTTGAATCTGCATCATAATACGGATAATCTCCACGTGAAGTGTAACTATTTCTAGAAGCAATTATCGTGTTAGTATGTAAAAACTTATGAAATCTCGTTACTCTATTTGCTACAATTAATGAATTATTAAGCGGGTCCATTTTTGCTTTTTTACGAATAATCACCTTTCCGCTATCAGGATAAATACGTGCATCAGCCACATCGATATATTTGGTATCCGTACATAATAACTCATTCACCTTAAGGTCAAAAAATGCTTTAGAGGTTCTAAACTGAAGTGAATCTTGACGTAGGTTTGTAGAGAACATATTTGAAATTAAGTTTTCATTTTTCGATGCTACAAGATTCTTATCATTTGTAGATAGATAAATTTTGTCTTTATCGATTAACCAATCAAATTTATCCATAGTACAATCATACATATTTACAGGAAAACTTACGATTGTTGCCCCTGCATTGGATACAAAGTTTCCTATTCGATCTTTGAAAGAAATATGTGATTTAATATTTTCAGTAGTTAATGAGTATTTTTCATCTTTATCTTCATTTACAACTTCTTTATTTAAAAGATTAAAAAAGGAAGTATCTGCATTCATGTCCCAACGAGTAAACTTAAATAACGATGAACCTAGTTTTGCCACATCAAAATTCATAATACCTGAACCTGTCATACCATTTGGAGTAACCAATGCCATTCCATTTAATTTTGCTTCATTGTTAAAGAATGAAAGAGGCACATCTGTTGAATACGCTTTTAATTTATTACCACGAGGTATATAGCATATGTACGCTTTTTGAGACACAACATCTGGGAATTGAACACCTGTTTCGATTGGTTTGTTATCAAATACAGCATAACCAACGGTAGAGTCAGGTAAAAAAGTAAAAGCTCTTGAAACGGAAGAAGATTGAACGAAATCAATTTTACCAGAACCTTGTAAACCATTATTAGAAAGTACAATTTTATTTTCATATTTTGCACCTGTACCATAGAAATCGTATCCACCTTTTGGAGCATCTTGACTAAACCCAAAAGAATAATCTGGCATAATTTTTAATTCTTGTTTTATGACTGGGAAAATTCCAGCAGAATATAATTCTCCTTTTAAGCGAAAAGCTTTTTCTTTGAAATTATCCAAACTATCCATCGCAAATGGGTATACATCAAAATAAAAACGAGCACTATCGTATGCCCCTTTTTGCAAAGATTTTTGTGCATAATACACTTTTACGTTATTGAATACCGTAATTTTAGGGAAATCAGTAACCGTTTTTGATTTACCAGACCTGTTGCTTGGAGCATCCACGAATAATTCTCCTGTAATACCCGTAATCACGGAACCTGTAGCAATTGGTCTATCGCCATCTTCTTTTTTAAGAGGCGAAACTCTAAAAAGACTAGATTCTGTCTTTAAAAGCTTCACTTTATTATCTGCATACACAAACTTAGCTTCCAGAGCATTAATCTCCATTTTACCAGAATTCATCCATCCACTAAACATAAAATCTCTATCCTTTTGTATAGTAACCTTTGAATTTCTGGGGAAAACAGCTATTTGTTGAATATCCGATAAAGCAACTTGATCAACAGCCTCTAATTTTAAATCTAAAGTTCTTAAATCAATAACACCGAAATTAGGAATTTTACGTCTTTCATCTGCTTGTTTTTTATATAATTGATCTAAGCGAAGTAAATTTTCATCGTTATCAATCTCTTCTTGTGATTTACCTTCAATTTTTTTTGGTCTCAAATCGGAAACGAACATTAGATTGTCGTAATCTATTTGATCGACACGCGCTTGCACAAAGTTGAACGTTTTTTGATTAACGGTTAGTACTTTGGTATCTAAGTCATAATTAATAAATCCCAGGGAATTTAGTTCAAGTATCATTGATTTTGCTTGTTCAATCGTTTTATTCATAGCACTAGCAAGATCGCCTTCTGTCAATACTGTAGACCCTTTTTCGTTACAAAAATTTGCAATACCAATTAATGGATGCACTTTTTCCATAGCTTGTAAACGTTCATATAATCGTGCATCAAATAACGTTTTTGATTCAAATCGAGCAATACGTTGTTCTTGACTTAAACCTTGTTCAAATTCCAAGTTTAAAGTATCTTTTCCTTTCACCCAATTAATTTTAGGCACATAGAAATCCAAATTGTGGTATGAGCTTGAAAAAGGTGCAGAAGAAGCTCCATTTTTCCCACGTGTAAAATCAATTGCTCTCTTCTCAAGGTTGTATACGATATCCAATCCTGGATGAGAAATAGAGTCATTTTGTCCAATATAGATTGCAACGTGACTATTCGGAGAAATAATTTTATTAGGGGCAACAGAAATCATTTGCGCTCTCATTTTAATGAAGGCTTTTCCTTTTTCAAATATTGTAATGATTGCGGGATCTTTCACGGAACCTACCCCTTCAAAACTATTTCCACGCTGAGAGTATCCGCCGTTATAATCTACATTTTCTTTGATGTTTTTTATAAATAAACGTTTATCAAAAGAGATGAAAGCAGGAAAGGTTCTATCAACTTCTCTTGTTACAACGAAAGCTTTATCATTTAACTTACCAAGAATAGGTTTCGTAAAATAGGGCGTTACTAACAAAACAGTATCACAATCGAGGTTTGCCATTTTTAAAGAAATAGCAAAATGTTTTAGTGTAGCAAAATTACTTACTTTATCCATCCCCACTTTTTCCCATGTAATAACCCCTCCGTTTCCTTCAAATTTTTTAAATACTGGATCATAAATACCTGAAGTACCATATACTACAATGCTATCATGAAAAGGTTTATCTTTTTTTGTTTCATTATTTGTATTTTTTGCCAAACAAGATAACTTACCATTTTCAAATTTAATTACTGGTTTATCCGTTACATCAAATGAAAATTTCCCTCCTTTAAATAACCATACGTGATTGGGTGCATCAGAGATTATACCTTTTGAAAAGAAGTCGGAGGAAAGTTCGATAAAATCTTTAAATTTATTTAAATTCTTGGATGAAAGCAACTGATCTACAGCTGTATGCCAAGCTTTATAACTGGCACTGGATTGTTTTTTCTCAATAATGGAGTACATCGAGTACACATAATTATAAATTTCAGGGTATGTATGTAATTTTTTTGTTTCCAATAAGTTACACGTTTCCACCATACGTTTAAAATAATCATCTGGAAAATCAGATGTTTCAATTAACATATTTTTCAATTCATTTTTAGCAAAATCACGTGGATCAGAGGTTTTAATATCCGACAAACCATTCATTAACTCTTTCACAAATTTTTCTCTATTTTGAGAATAAGTTTGTGCTTTTGAAAACGATGTAATTAATACAATAATAAAAATTACATAACTACTTACTACTTTATTCATACTTATTTTTTTATGAATTGAATTGCTGCCCATGTTTCTTTTGTGAATTTTTTAACAAATACAAGTGATTCATTACTTGCTACTTCAATTAATTCTTCTACATCCGTTTCAAAAAAACCGCTGATAATTAAAACCCCGTTATTTACAAGGTGTTTTGCATACGATTGCATGTGTGCTTTTAATACATTTTTATTGATGTTTGCAAGCACTAAATCAAACTCCTTATTTTCAATAAGTTCAATATCACCACACAAAGATGTTGCATTCGCACACCCATTTCGTGCTAGATTTTCGATGGTATTTTCTACAGACCAAGGTTCGATATCAATTGCAGTAATATCAGTTGCACCTAGTTTTTCAGCTAATATTGCTAAAACACCAGTTCCTGTTCCCATGTCTAATACTTTCTTAGGGAAAGGTACAAATTCCATCATTGCTTTCGTCATCATCCAAGTAGTTTGGTGATGACCAGTACCAAAAGACATTTGCGGTTGAATAATTATCCCCATTCCTTTAACTAGTTTAGTATCATGAAAAGGAGCAATAATGGTTAATTTGTCTTCTACAAACACAGGATGAAAATCGGACTCCCACAATGCATTCCAATTTTGATGTGGAATTTTCTCTATACTTACTTTTACGGTAAATTCATCCGATTCGCTTCCAAGTATCGTATCTGTTTGTAAAATTTCCTCTTTGAAATCTGTTTCATTAATGTAAGCTACTACACCAGTTTCGGTATCCATAAAACTATCATAATCAATTTCAAATAGTTGTGCGATTAAAATATCTGACCAAGGTTCTTTTGGAGAAATTTCTATGTTTAGTGCTATTCTTACCATTAAAAAGAGTTTGCGATGCTATTGAAATCAGCACTTTTAAGCGCGGCGCCACCAATTAATCCACCATCCACATTAGGACAAGCAAATAATTCTTTAGCGTTTGTAGGATTACAACTTCCACCATACAAAATTGAAATTCCTGCAGCAATTTCCGTAGTGTATTTAGAGCTAAGTGTTTCGCGAATAAATAAATGCATTGCTTCCGCTTGTGCCGAGGACGCAGTTAAACCTGTTCCAATTGCCCAAATTGGTTCATATGCAATTGTTACATTTTGGATTTGTTCTTGTGTTAGATGAAATAAACTTTCATTTAATTGATTTTTTACAAATTCATTTTCGGTTCCTTGTTCACGAATAGCTAATTCTTCCCCACAACAGAATACAACATGCAAATTCTTTTCTAAAGCTGCATTTACTTTTTCTTTTAAAAACGTATTATCTTCTTTCAAGATTGTTCTTCTTTCCGAATGTCCGACAAGTACATATGTCACACCTGCCTCTTTTAGTTGATTGATAGATATCTCTCCCGTAAAAGCGCCATTATCTTTCGGGAAAAAGTTTTGCGCACCTATTTTTAGATTCAGATTCAATTTAGAAAGTGTTGGAATAAATATTGCTGGAGGAAAAATTACAATCTCTGTATTTTCAACGCGCATCTCTGCAACTTCTTTAGCTAATTCAATTGCCTCTTGTTCAGAAAGATTCATTTTCCAATTACCGGCTACAATATGTTTTCTCATTTTTATCTTTTTAATGTGTGTTTAACTATCCAATTATATGAAGGTATAGATTTTCCTGGAAATTTACCTATCACTTTTCCGTTTGCAATTACAAGTAACGCAGGATTAGATCGAGCGATAGCTTTTAATTCAGTAATATCGTTACTAAACGTTGCAACTGGAAAATTATGTTTATTTCTGAAATTATTAATTTGAGGTCTTAACGCGTTACACACAAAAACAAATGGAATATGTTTTTTAGTTGTTTTATAGAAGATCGCTTTAATATCGCTCAATTCATTAACATCCATCTTTGTTAAATCTTTGGAGAACAATACATAAATTAACGGAGCCTTTGTAATGTATTCACGTAGGCTAATTTCATCTAATTGTGCACCAGAATTTTTCGCTTTTTGTAGGGCTCTTTTCACAAACATCAAGCTTTTTTCAGGATTACCTAATTCAGATGTCGCAATCGTTGGATTAAATTGGGAGGTTATTGAAGGTAAACGCGTAGCAACTATTTCCTTTGTAACCATTGTGTCATATTTCCACAAATTTGTTTTTTCCCAAATTTTCGAATTAATGTATTCTTTTCCAGCAGCATCGTACTCTTTAGATTCACCTGTTTTACGGTTTTTGTATACAAGTAAGCTTACGTATTTTCCTTGCTCACCATCAAACATTTTTTGACGTAGGTTATTTCCAACAGCGTATGGTCGATAATCTTTTAAGGGCTCATAACGTAATACATAGGTTACAAACAATAAACAGATTATTACTACGGATAGGGCTGCACCCCAATAATTGCCTAAGTATTTACCCCCCATTCTATTTACCCATAATGCAGTAATTAGTGTTATAAATCCAAATAATACCGGGAAATACCAACCAAAAACAAAAGAGAAAAATAGGATAATCAAAAGTGAAATTGGGAGAATATACATGTTTTCTTTAGTCGTATTAGGAATAATTCTCTTTTTGGTTATGAAAATCCAAATTACAAAATAAACTAGTAAATAGTCTTTCCATAATGATTCAGAGGGAGTTAAAGATCTTCCGACAGAACCTTTCATTGCATCACCAAAACACCCACAATCGGTTACACATTGCGGTTGCTTCATTTCATCGACCACAATTTCTTCCTTTGTATCCGAAACAATTTTAATTTCTGAATTTGTTTTCGCTTCTTGACGTTTTGATATCCCTATTGGATCATTATAACTATATGTATCTCGATCTAAAAACTTTTTATTTGGATCACAGTTTGCGGTATGCCAAGTTAAAAATGTAAAAAACAGCATAGTTAGTAATAACATCCACGATGTGAATTTAATTTTAGCACCAATTAATACTAAAACACCTAGTACTATTTCAATTATACAAATTAACACACTGAAAAACAATGCGAAATCTATTAAAAACTCCAATGAAAAACCTGGTAATCCGTACCATTCTTTGATACGAAATGCAAGTGCCCCATCTTCGAAGTATTCTTCTAATTTATAACTAAAACCAATTGGATCATTTGCTTTAATTAAACCTGATACAATAAATAAACCACCTACTAAAATTCTGGCTACTAAAGACATAAATATTTTCCCTTTGAAAATAATTAATCCTATAATACTGACTAACAAAGTACTACTACCAGATATAACAAGTGGAAGAGCAAAGGTTTCAAAATTTGGATGAAACCCCATCGTAATTAACGTCACTCCAATTAAATTCACAACAATAAAAATGGAATTTAACACTAAAGATTGTCCTTTCCAATCAAAAATTGCTTTCATAATTTATTATTTATTAGATAGATGAATTAAAGAAAAAACCGCATAATTAAGCATATCAAAATAATTTGCGTCTATTCCTTCGCTCATAATTGTTTTTCCTTGGTTGTCTTCGATTTGTTTAACTCGTAATATTTTCATGAGAATTAAATCTGTCAATGAACTCACACGCATATCTCTCCATGCCTCTCCGTAATCATGGTTTTTACGTTGCATTAATTCAAATGCTTCGTTGGCATATTGATCATAAAAGGCATTAGCGCGTTCCTCCCCTAGTTCTAATTCAGTTAACTCTTTATTTTCCAATTGAATTAAGGCCATAATACAATAATTAACAATTGCTTGAAATTCTTCATACACACCTTCACCGACAAGACTTTCGCCTGTTTCTTGTAATGTTCGAATTCTTTGTGCTTTAATAAAAAGTTGGTCTGTTAACGAAGTTGCTCTTAAAATTCTCCATGCAGTACCATAATCTTTTGTTTTCTTTGAAAAAATATCTCTGCAGGATGAAATTACTTTTGTATATTGCTCAGTAGTTTTTGACATTTTGTATAGCTAAAAATAGACGTTGAAGATAATAATTTTCCGATGATTGACAATATCCGCATAGGCAAAAACTTGGTTGATTTAGTAACACCCAAGGTAATGAGTATACTTAATTGTACACCTGATTCCTTCTATGGTGAAAGTCGCGTAGACTCCATTTCTACTGCTCTATTACGTGCAGAAAAACACATACAAGACGGTGCAGATATTTTAGATATTGGCGGATATTCCTCACGTCCTGGCGCATCTGAAGTCTCAGAAAATGAAGAACTTAATCGTGTAATACCTATAGTCGAAGCTGTACGTAAAGCCTTTCCTGAAATTATTATAAGTTGTGATACCTTTCGTGGTAAAGTGGCTCAAGAAGCACTTGAAGTTGGGGCTCAAATCATAAACGATATTAGTGGTGGAGAAATCGACCCTAGTATCTTATCTGTTGTTAGTAACTTTAAGTGTCCTTATGTATTGATGCACTCAAAAGGTACTCCGCAAACGATGCATAATCACACTAACTATACATCTATCTTCAAAGAAGTTGTGACTTATTTTTCACAAAAATTACATCAATTACAATTGGCAGGTGTGCATGACGTATTACTGGACCCCGGTTTTGGTTTTGCAAAAACATTGGAACAGAATTATGCACTTTTTAATCAATTAGCAGATTTTCATTTTTTAGGTAGGCCAATTTTAATAGGAGTTTCCAGAAAATCAATGATCTATAAGAAACTAGGAATTACACCAGAAGAATCTTTGAATGGTACAACTGTGCTGCATACAAAAGCGCTGTTAGCGGGAGCAAAAATTTTGCGTGTGCACGATACGAAAGAAGCGAAAGAGGTTATACGAATTTTAGGAATTAGCATTTAGGAATTAGTAATTAGGCAATAGCATTTAGGAATTAGCTTTTAGGAATTAGCATTTAGGAATTAGGCAATAGCTTTTAGGAATTAGCATTTAGGAATTAGCATTTAGGAAATAGGAAATAGCTTTTAGGAGTTAGCATTTAGGAGTTAGGAGTTAGCATTTAGGAAATAGGCAATAGCCATTAGGAGTTAGCATTTAGGAGTTAGCATTTAGGAATTAGGCAATAGCTTTTAGGAGTTAGGATATAGGAAATAGCTTTTAGGAAATAGGAATTAGGAATTAGGCAATAGCTTTTAGGAGTTAGCATTTAGGAAATAGGAATTAGCATATAGTAAATAGCATTTAGGAGTTAGATTTTAGGAAGTAGAAATTAGCTTTTAGCTTAGAATACATTTACAAGAATGCATAAATAATTAAAAATCCATTCCTCCACCTCCGTTTTCGTTGGATATTTTTCCTTTTTTAGACACTTCCATTTTACCAAATTTATAGGCAAGATTCAGATAAAAACGTCGGGTAGTTTGTTTAAACGTGGATGTTTGTACAACTCTTGGTTCATCCTCTTCAGCATAAATTCTAAATTCCTGTGTATTAAACACATCTGACACTTTGAATCCAATGGTCCATTTTCCTTCTTTCATGTTTTTTTCTCCAGAAATATCCAAGGATGCTCTAGGTTGGACTTTCCCTTGCGGGGTAATTATTGGCGCATTATATTTTCCATTAATTTGTAGAGAAGCTGTTTTTTTCCAAAAATCGATAGAGCCAATGTATTTAACACTCCAATTGAATCCTGTTGTTGGTGTTTGTAATACTTTTGCATCGGAATACTTTATTTGATTTCCGTTAAAAGAGACCACATTTTTAAAACCAGGAATCGGTCTATATGTAATTATTAATTCTGTACCAATACTTTGTGAACGATCTATGTTTATATAGGTTACTGCCGCATAACCAGCAGTATCAAATAAACGATACCGTTGAATGACACTTCTAGAATCACGGTAATATACACTTCCATTTATGGACAATTTTCTCTTTGTAAAGCCATACCCAAATTCATAGGAATCAATAAATTCAGGACTTAATTCAGGATTTCCTTTTCGTAAATTATAGGGATCTGCATAACTTGTAAAAGGATTTAAATTTTCACTGGAAGCGCGATTGATACGTTTACTGTAGTTTAACGTTAAATCTAGATCTTTTATAATCGTATATGTTAAAAATGCGGAAGGAAAAATATTAAAATAATTCTTAGCAAAAGCTTGATTGTTAGAAATCAAATTTGGTTTTTGAAATGAACGCTCTACCCTTACTCCTCCTTGGTACTTCAATTTCCCGATATGTTGCGCGAAGTTTCCATAGGAAGAATAAATTTGTTCATCATACCTATATTGAAAAGTGGAAAGATTATCATTTAAAAATACCCCTAATGAATCTTTTGTTTCAGAATGTGAATCTATAGTCGATTGACGAATAATTGTTTTTCCACCGGCTTCTACGCGAATATTTTTAGGTAGTACACGAACATAATCAATCATACCTATCGAAACACGATTATTTTCAAGGTTAGCTAATTGTTGTTCTTTTGACGTTGAAAAAGGAATACTATACTTTTGATTATACTTACCGCCTGTGGTGTCGGTACCAAAAGATTGAGATGCTTCCATAGAAATAGAACCTTTATCTTCTTTAAAATCATATTTGTAATTTAGATTAGCATCCATATTTTTTTGTTTGGATGGATCAAACGAAATACGATTCCATTGCGCAAGTATATCTCCAGATGGATTCAACTGCTTATTCACTAAATCACCGCTTCTATTTCTTTCACCAATACTAGTTGTGATATTAAAACCTAATATACTTCTATCTTTCAAATAAAAATCAGAGCCAAATTTCAACGTGTGTCCGACATTATAATCTGTTCCTAATCTATTCTGATTAAGCCTAAATAGTGAATCTACATTAATAAAACGATTTAATTCTCCAAAATTATTTCGTTCACCTTCGTAATGTCTATAGGAATAGGTACCGTATACGTTCATTTTGGAATTCCGCATACTTAAAGATGTAGAACCATTTAAGATTTTTCCGGTTGCACCACTTACATTTACATTTCCGTTAACCCCTCTTAACTTATTCTTTTTTAGCACAATATTAATAATCCCTGAAGTTCCATCTGGATCATATTTCGCGGAAGGATTTGTTACTAATTCGATACGTTCTACCATATTTGCAGGTAAAGCATCCAAAAAACTTTTTGCGCTATTTCCAGACATTACACTTGGTCTACCATCGATTAAAATAGTTACATTTCCATCTCCACGTAAAGAAATTTTACCATCTTGATCCACTTCTACAGAAGGAATATTATTAAGAACATCGTTGACAGAACCGTTTCTTGCTGTTAAATCTTCAGAAATGTTGTACACCTTTTTATCGAAAGAAGTTTCTAATATTTTTTTATTTGCAGATACTTTAGCAACCTCTAATTCTATTGTGTTTTCTGGAGATAATCTAATTGAGCCAAGAACTCGATCCGGTTTTTCATTAGTAAATGTGATACCTCTTATCCATTTAGATTGATAATTCAACAACATAATTTTGGCAAAATATTTACCTGTTGGAATTTGATATAACAAGAACTCTCCATTTACATCCGTATAAATACCGGTTACAAACGATGAATCGGCCTGTGTATATAATTTAACCGAAGTATATTCTAATGGTTTTTTTGATATCGAGTCTGTAATTACACCTGACAACACCCCTACTTTACCACCTCCAACTCCAGCAGGTCTCTGACTTAAAGAATTAAAAGTAAAAAATACTAAAAAGCACAACAATAATTTGTTTTTATCTCTCCTGATTTTCATTTAGTATAATTAATTCGTTAATATATTTCCTTCTGAAAAGAATAGGAATGATTTATTAAAAAGTTCGACCAGTACATTACTATTATATATAGCGTATAACGCATCTTTTTGATTCGTAAGATTCGTGTTTTTACCATTTATAAAAACATTCACTCCACCTTGTGGATTTCGGAATACAATTACATTATTTTTGAGTAAATAATCGTCCGGTTTATAGTTACTAACTATTTTTTTTTCTCCGTTATAATGGGTGAAAAACAAATTGTTTTCATTCCATAGTATAACATCATCTTTTACATCCCAAATTCCACTATTGAAATCGCTTACAGAGTATTTTTGCCCATTTTGGTATTTCCATAAATTTCCAACTTGATCCTCGTACACTACAAAACCCCTTCCTGCCTTGTAATTTTTAACATACATGCTTTCAATATCTATAAAAACACCTTTATCAAAAACAGCAAATGTTTTATTAATTGCATCGTTAAAACAAATAATATCAGTACCCGCTTGAAAACTAATTCCAAGTTCAGTTCCTCCAAGTTCAAAAATTTTACCATTCCAGAAAACACGATAAATTTGGCCATTGTCTTTAAATGCGATAATGTTTTCACCGATACATTCTGGCATAGACATATCACCGGTTTGTTGCATTAACTGAATGATTTCCCCTTTATACAATACATTTACTGTTTTAAATCGCGTATCTTGAAAAACAATTAAGCTATCTTTAACATTAAATTCACCTCCAAAAGCAGTTAACATTTTCTTTATGCCGTTATCATAACTAAAGATTGCAGAACCAATTTTCCAAGCAACTAAATAATCTGAATGTTTGTAATTAACTTCTTGGATGGAGATTTGATCCACATTTTGTCCATTGTAAATTTTAAAATTCCCTCTATTATCAATATATGGAACGATATTATCACCAGCATCAAAGGAAGTTATTCGTTGCATTTCTAACATTCGTACATTTCCTTTATAAAAAGTTTGGAAATACCCGTTATAGTCTACAAATGGGGCCACTTGTGAAAAACTCAAAGTACTTATAAAACAGAATAATAGAAAGAATCTCATCCGAGTAAAAAAAAAACGTCCTTCTCTAAAGAAAAGGACGTTTAAAAATAAGTATATTATTAGAATTAAACTAACATTGAAACTGGATTCTCCAAGTAACCTTTCAGGGTTTGTAAGAAGGAAGCACCAGAAGCTCCGTCTACTACTCTATGGTCACAAGACAATGTTAATTTCATTACATTTCCTGGTACAACTTGGCCATTTTTCACTACAGGAACTTCGCTAATTCCACCAACTGCAAGAATACAGCTATCAGGAGAATTAATGATTGCAGTAAATGTATCGATACCAAACATTCCTAAGTTAGAAATTGTAAAAGTATTTCCTTCCCAATCTGCAGGTTGTAATTTTTTATCTTTAGCTTTTTGTGCGAATTGTTTCACTTCTTCACCGATTTGAGATAAACCTTTCGTATCAGCAAAACGAACAACAGGAACTAGTAAACCATCTTCAACTGCTACAGCAACACCAATATGAACATGGTGATTACGACGAATTACATCGCCTAACCAAGAAGAATTTATTGCAGGATGTTGTTTTAATGAAAGTGCTACAGCTTTAACAACCATGTCATTAAAAGATACTTTAACACCTTCTTTTGCATTTATCACTTTACGTGCTGCAATTGCATTATCCATATTCACATCTACAGTTAAGTAGAAATGTGGTGCAGTAAATAAACTTTCAGAAAGTCTACGTGCAATTACTTTACGCATTTGAGAAACTGGCTCATCTACAAATGATTCAACACCAGCAACAGAAGTATGATTTGAAGCACCTACAGCAGGTGTATATGGTACATAATGGTCAACATCGCGTTTAACGATACGTCCACCGTCACCTGTTCCATTTACTGCATTGATGTCAATTCCTTTTTCTTCAGCTAATTTTTTAGCAAGTGGAGAAGCAAGTGTACGACCACCATCGTTTGAAACAACTACTGGCGCTGGTTTTGTCGGAGCAGTTACAGCTACAGCAGCAGGTTTTTCAGCAACTGGAGCGGGAGTTGGGCTTACAACTGGTGCTTCTATTTTTTCTTCTACAACTGGAGAACCTGTTAATAGTGCAGAAATATCTTCACCTGGCGCACCGATAATTGCTAAAATAGCATTTACAGGAGCAGCTTTAGCTTTCTCAACACCAATATGCAATAGTGTTCCATCATAAAATGATTCGAACTCCATTGTTGCCTTGTCCGTTTCAATTTCAGCTAATAATTCGCCATTAGAAACTGTATCACCCACTTTTTTATGCCATTCTGCTACAACTCCTTCCGTCATTGTATCACTTAATTTAGGCATATAAATTACTTCAGCCATTTTTATTATTTTTTAGTATTCTTTAATGTAAGGATAATCTTTTTGCATGTATACATCTTCGTATAATTCTTCCGGAGCTGGATAAGGTGAGTTTTCTGCAAAGACAATAGATTCCTCTACTTCTTTTTTCACCCAAGTTGCGATATCTGTAATTTCTGCTTCTGTTAACCAATTATTTTCTTTTATAACTTCTAAACAATGGTCGATTGGATCTTTTTCCATCCATTCAGCTACCTCTTCTTTCGTACGGTACTTTTGTGGATCAGACATGGAGTGCCCTTTAAAACGGTAAGTACGAATATCTAACAATGTTGGTCCGTCTCCTCTTCTAGCACGTTCACATGCTTCAGCAATTGCTTCATGTACAGCTTCAGGTGACATACCATTCACAGATTTAGATGGCATTGCATAAGAATCTCCAATTTTAGAAAGATCTTCTACATTCGTTGAACGTTCAACAGAAGTTCCCATTGCATAGTTGTTATTTTCGATGATATAGATAACTGGAAGTTTCCACATCATTGCCATATTGAAGGTTTCATGTAGTGCACCTTGACGTACAGCTCCATCTCCCATCGATACAAAACAAACATTATCTGTTCCTTTATATTTCTCAGCAAATGCAACACCTGTTCCCATTGGAATTTGTGCTCCAACGATACCATGCCCCCCCATAAAGTTTTTTTCTTTATCAAAAAAGTGCATGGAACCACCTTTACCTTTCGAACAACCAGTAGTACGACCATAAAGTTCCGCCATCAATACACGAGGATCAGTACCTAATGCTAATGGATGTGCGTGATCACGATAGGTTGTCATGTGACTATCCGTTGGTCTGGATGCGGTAATAGTTCCAGCTACAATCGCTTCTTGTCCGATATACAAGTGACAAAAACCACCAAATTTTTGCTGGATATATAATTGACCTACTTTTTCTTCAAAACGGCGAATCAAAAGCATATCTGTATACCATTTGATATATGTTTCTTTTGAAAATTTAGTTGTGCTTGTTGAAGCACTTTTCTTTGTAGTTTTTGTTGGTTTAGCAACTGCTTTTGTAGCCATATAACTATATGTTAAATTTCAATCTACAAATATATAAAGTTAATCTCTAAAAAACACGTTTTAATGAATGATTTGACATACTTTATTACCATATCATTGTGAATAAATCACTACCATATAACCTTGGGGTATTTTTTTAAAAAGTTTGCTATCTTTTCATTTTTAATAGATTCAAATTCAGAACTTTTAACACTTTCAGGATATAGTATTTTGTGCTTTTGGTTGGCTTTTAGTTTTCTTACTTGTTCCGTAATTTTTCGTGTTTGTTCATCCATAAACACGAATTCAAGTTGTTTATAAATATACTCAACAGCTTGATTACTTGGATGAACCAAATCTTCTTTGAAAAAGCGATAATCACGAAGAACATCAATAAGTATCTCATAAGAAGGAAAATAACTGACGGGAGTCATCTCTGATAACCGATTGGTAAGTTCTATTAAACGTGCTTTACTTTGATTGTTTTGAATAATACCATCTTTTATGTGTCTTACAGGGCTAACCGTAAAAATCACCTGAATATTTGGATTTAACGTATAAATTTTTTCCAAAGCTAAATTCCAATCTTGATTCATTTCATGCACTGAACTCAGCACTTTGAAAAAGTTAGAGTTAGGCATTTTGTGACAATTTGCTACTACAGAACCGAATGATTCGTTTTCGTAAGCAAATGCTGTTCCGAAAGTAACAAACAAGAATTTGGAGGTACTTAGATATTCTATTAAAGAATTTTGTAAATCAATTAGCTTATTTATAAGCATTTCTGGATTTGTATTATAAATTGCACCTGCTGCAATCCAAGAAAAATACAAATCATCTCGCTGTATTATCGTATTTTCTAAATCCGAACATAAAAGTAAATTCGCAATTGCGGTAGGATGAAAAATAGTTCCAAATGGATTTGCAAGAACATCAAAACCACTAGTTCGTAGATGCAATGCTATTTCATCTGAAAAACAACTTCCTAATAATATGATTTTATCCCCTAATTGAATTTTTACTGGAGAAACGTCTGGCGTAAAGTCGAGTTGAAATTTCATTTTAATTGTTGTGTAAATTTATCGTGAAATCGAATAGTTCTTTCCATCCTTCCCATCTTCCAAAATTGGAGATAGATTCATTATGCCAAATTGGAATAAATTCACCTCCATAGGTTTTTACTTCATGGTACAAGTTTTCTATCAGTTTTTTCGATTCAGGAATCCCAATTTTAAGATAATCTAAAAATGTGCCATCCATACAACAAAAAGAATGAATCGTAAGATCAGAAATTGTATTTTTTGGTAAATCGAAAAATAAAAAAGGTCTTGCAGTCCCTGCTCTAAATCCTCCATGTGAAACGAATCCCATGGAGTAATCGTGCGTAATATTAAATTGTTGTAAATTTCTATACGTATAGGGTAATGAAAGTTTTATGTAATGTTGTC
The DNA here is from genome assembly GCA_947463445.1 of Flavobacteriia bacterium. Taxonomy (GTDB): domain Bacteria; phylum Bacteroidota; class Bacteroidia; order Flavobacteriales_D; family Crocinitomicaceae; genus CANHVK01. Next base: position 17,016 of record CANHRS010000026.1, read on the forward strand.
TAGAAATAAGTGTTTCTGGGTCAATTATTTCCTTTAATCTTTCAACTTCTTTTTCTAAATAAAAAGAACTCAAATTTGATTTATAGCTAGGATGTAAACCAACGGATATATTACTTGCAACATCTTGAATTAAAGCAATATGTCTTTTGTCCAATGAAGAAACATTGCGATCATATTTGGCAAAATCTCCAATCAACCAAAAAGCAATAGGTTCTATTTTTTTGTTTTTTAGTGCTATTATTTCCTCAAACGTATCGTACGGATCTTTTTGTTTACCTAGTTTTACTTGTTCTCTCGTTTTTAATGCGGTTGTGTTTTTTTTCCAACGATCTTTAATTATTCCTATCCAACTTCTTATACCTTCTTTCCACTGAAATGCTCTGACATTATCAATATCAAAAGTTGGTATAAATGTCAATGGAATTTCTTCGTACGGAATTGCTTTTTGGTATTCTTTTTCCATAAAAGCGATTAAATCTTCACACCAACGATCGCAAATACATTGGTATAACCAATTGTATTTCATTAAAATACTATTATTTGCTTCAAATCGGTCGTGAAAATCTCTTTTTTGAATTACATATTCTTCATAACGAGTAAGAATATAAAAAACAGAGGCAATTGGATCAATAACACCATCGAAGGATAAGCATTCTTCTTGGTGGAAAAGATCTTTTTCTAAAGCATAATCGATTATTTCTTCTGAAAAGAGAACATTTGCAGGTTGAATTTGTAAACCAGATTGAAAATGTTGGTTGGAGTAGTTAAATTTGAATCCTTCTAATACTTCAAAATAGATTGGATCATTTGTAATTTGGTAATCGATTTTACGGTCTTTGAAAATAAAATCAAAAACATATACCAAACGTTCACTTACCGCTTCAACAAAAATGACAATCATTTAATTAAGGGTTTCAATTATTTTTTCAATTATAAACTCAGAAGCTTTACCATCGCCGAATAAACTTGGGTAGGTATAGTCTTTTTTAACCAATAAATTGTTTGCAGCTTCTACAATTTTAACTTCGTCCGCATCTGCAATAATTGCATTTCCATTTTCAACAATTTCTACCCATTCGGTTTCTGGTCGAAGAATAACACAAGGTTTATTAAAGAAATAAGCCTCTTTTTGTAATCCACCACTATCTGTGATTATTAATTCAGCATTTTTCTCCAAAGCAATGATATCTAAGAATCCTGCAGGAGGTATAATTTTAATTTTTTGATTTTCTGCTAATAACAGTTTGTTTTCTTGATTTAGAAGCAAATCCATCATTTTTTTTGTGCGTGGATGAATCGGTAAAACAATCGTAAAATTCGTTGTATTTTGAATATAATTTAAGGCATTAAATATTGCATTTAATCGAATTGTATCGTCTGTGTTGGCATTTCTATGTATTGTAACTAAAATGAATTTTTCATTGGTTAAATTTTCATTCTTTAAAATTGTTGCGTTTATATCTGATATGGAAGAGAAATGGATACTATTATCAAACATGATATCCCCACATAAGTACGTATGTGGATTATCAATGGTTGGTTTTGAACTATTTTCTAGTGAAAAACCTTCTTTTTTTAAATTATTTATAGCGGTTTTCGTTGGACAAAATAGCAAAGTTGAAATATGATCAGATAAAATTCTGTTAATTTCTTCCGGCATTACTTTATTGAAACTTCTCAACCCTGCTTCTATATGAAAAATTGGAATTTGCAACTTACTTGCGGCTAAAGCAGCTGCAACGGTTGAATTTGTATCTCCATATATAATTATTCCATCCGGATTTGTAGTTAATAAAAGTTCTTCAATTCCTTCTATTATTTTGGCAGTTTGTTGACCATGTGATGAACTACCAACATTTAAATTAAAATCAGGTCTGGGAATTGCAAGTTCTTCAAAAAAAATTTCAGACATATTAGTATCATAATGTTGCCCTGTATGAATAATTAATTCTTCAATTTTATCTGAAAAATTGTTTTTTATTGCACGACTAATAGCAGCAGCTTTAATAATTTGGGGTCTTGCGCCAATGATGGTAAGAATTTTCTTCATTTATACTAAATTTTTATCTGCATAGCTAAAGTAACCATTATTTGTAATGATTAGATGGTCAAGTACATTAATTTCAATCAATTTACCCAATGCAACTATTCTAGAAGTTATCTCATCATCCTGAATACTTGGAGATAAATTCCCGGAAGGGTGATTATGGATTAATAGAATTCTTGTTGCATAAAAATCAAGGGCAGCTTTAAAAATCAGTCTAACATCTACAGAAGTTGCGCTAATACCACCTTGTGAAATTTTCACCGATTTTATTAATTTATTACGTTGATTTAATAAAGCTACGTGGAATTCTTCAATATTTAGATCCGATAAGATAGGTTTGTAATACGCATATGTTTTTTCTGAGCAATTTAAAATCAACTCATTACTTCTGTCTAGATTTCTTCTTCTACCCAATTCAAAAGAAGTCATTAAAAGAATAGCTTTCGCCTTTCCAATTCCTTTGTATTTACACAAATCCTCGCAGTTTAAACGTGCTAATACATCTAAATCATTATTTATTCCTTGTAAAATTTCTTTCGAAAGATCAAGTGCGGATGCTTTTTTGTGACCTGTTCCTAATAAAATGGCAATTAATTCAGAATTTGTTAATGCGCTCATACCACGTTGCATCATTTTTTCACGTGGTCGATCCTCTAGAACCCATTGTTTGATTGGTTGATTTTGATACATAAATTGACTTTTTCTTATTTAATTTAGTTAAAAAGTTGATTTATACCTAATCCAATTCAAATAATTCTTGTCAATAACCTTGTTTAAAAGTAGAAATAGACTAAGCAACTCTTAAGCACTACTAATCTTAATTTTGTTACAGATTAAAACTTTTCCCTATGAATAAATTTGTAATTAGCATTTCATTATTTTGTTTGATATTAAATGCTTGTGCACAAGGTCCTGCAAAAGATAAAAAAGAGGATGCATCTAAACAAGACATCGTTATACAACCAGGTATTTCGCACACCTATAAGTTAGCAGATTATCTCTCTGAGAATGAACAATTAGATAGTGATGTAGATTCTATTTTCAAAACGTTAGATAATCATTCCCGTGTTGCACAATTACTTATGCCAGCTGTAGGAAGATTAGGATTAACGAACGAAGTAATTACAGAACAAGTAAAGAAGAATTTAATTGGCGGTGTAATTTTGTTAAACGGCACCAAAGAAGAATTTTCTACTTGGATTAAAAATTACAATTCTTTGAATCCACTACATAAATCATTGCCTTTTTTATATTCAGCGGATGCAGAACCAAGTTTATTTAACCGTAAAATTTCTGGTTCTACCCTGGTAAAAAAAGCGAATGAAATAAAAACACAAGAGGAAGTAATTGACTGTGCAACAACAATATCAAATGATTTAAACGCAATTGGGATTAATTACAATTTCGCGCCTGTTGTAGATGTTTCTAAAAACAGTACGGTTGGTTACCGTGGATTTGGTGCTATACCATCTAATATAATTCCTTGGTCTAATGCATTTATTAAAACAACACAAGATTTAGGAATCATAGCTACTGCTAAGCATTTCCCGGGTCATGGTTTGGTTTCGGGTGACACACATAAATCACTTCAAATGATTGATGGAGAATTAAAAGAAGTTTCCAACTATCCTGCATTAATAGATAAAGGACTTTTATCCATTATGGTTGCGCATATTGCAGTTGTAAATAATGAAAAGTATGCGACAAAAGGATTACCAGCAACAGCCTCTTCCGAAATAGTTCAAAAATTATTACGTGAAGAATTAAAATTTAAAGGATTGATTGTTACTGACGCAATGAATATGGGTGGAATTAGTTCATTACCAGATGCGGAAGTCAAAGTAATTGAAGCTGGATGTGACATTGTTTTGATGCCATTAGATGTTGAAAAATCTCATGCTAAGTTATTAGCTAAATACGGAAAAGATGACGCATTTAAGAAGAAAGTAGATGCAGCTGTTAAGCGAATAATCCGAATGAAACTTTGTATAGCTAAAGCATAATTTGATGCAAATATATCTAGATAACGCTGCCACAACACCTGTAGCTCCCGAAGTAATTGAAAGTATGATTTCTGTATTACAGGATGATTTTGGTAATCCTTCCTCCTCGCATGGCTATGGTCGAAAAGCAAAAGCGTTATTGGAAAATGCACGTCGTACAATAGCAACAACATTTCACTGTTCTCCATCTGAAATAATATTCACTTCTGGTGGTACGGAGGCGGATAACATGGCCATTCGCTGTGCAGTAGAACAATTAGCAGTCAAACGGATCATTACTTCTCCTATTGAACATCATGCGGTATTACATACTGTTACCTATCTACAAAAACAATTCGATTTAGAAGTATGTTATGTTCGTTGTGATGCAACTGGTAATATCGATTTAGCACATCTTACAGAATTACTTGCATCTGATGTGAAAACTATTGTAAGTTTAATGCATGCTAACAACGAGATTGGTACCTATTTACCATTACAAGAAGTTAGTAGACTTTGTAGACAACATAATACTTTGTTTCATTCCGATACCGTCCAAAGTATTGGTCATATCCCTTTGAATATTGATGAATTAGATATTGATTTTATTACTTGTTCTGCGCATAAAATGCATGGGCCTAAAGGAGTTGGGTTTCTTTATGTAAACAAACGCAACAAGATTCAAGCATTTATTCAGGGTGGTTCGCAAGAACGAGGTTTACGAAGTGGAACTGAAAATACAGCGAGTATTGTTGGAATGGCGAAAGCGATTTCATTGATTACGGAGAATCTAGACCAGAAAATAGCGAAAGTTTGGGGACTTAAGAAATCGATGATGGATCAGTTGCAAGTAGGGATTCCGACCATCCGTTTTAATGGAGAAACAAGTTTAGAAAAAAGTTTGTATACGGTCTTAAATTGCAGTTTCCCATCTTCTAAAAATGATGGAATGTTATTATTTTCCCTAGATTTAAAAGGTATAGCTTGTAGCGGAGGAAGTGCTTGTACATCCGGTGCAAATACCGGTTCACATGTGCTTAGAGCAATAGAAAGTGATTCAACTAGGCAATCCATCCGTTTTTCATTTTCACATTACACAACGCAAGAAGAAATTGATGCTGTAAGTACTATTTTAATACACCTTTTTCAAAATTAAATTTCTAAAAGTTATATTTCATAAGATTTAATCTTGGTTGGTATGGAAACTATTACTTGGTGTGTATGTGCAGTCTGTCATAGTCAAGGTAAAATCAGCCAACGGTTGAAAAAAAAAGTCCGCATAGCCTATCAACTGGCAATGGAAGCTTACGAAAAAAATCAAATTGGTATACCCCCGATCCGTCCGGTAAGTCACAAAATCACCTGTAGTTCTTGTTCAGGATCTGGACTTCAAAAAATAAATAATACCGTAACGGTAAATAGTAATGATTATCCACATATTGCAATTATTGGCGCTGGAATTGGTGGAGTAGCATTAGCAGTTGCATGTTTACATCGCGGAATTCCGTTTACTCTTTTTGAACGTGACACCCATTTTGAGGCACGAGCACAAGGATATGGACTTACCTTACAACAAGCTAGTGTAGCGATGAAGGGTTTCGGAATTACAACGTTTGAGCATGGTGTAATTTCTACAAGACATGTAGTTCATTCACCAGATGGAAAACAACTTGGAGAATGGGGTGTTCGTAAATGGCTTCAAAATGAAGTTCCCAAAAATGCACGACGAACAAACATACATATTGCGCGCCAATTGCTTCGTGCTTCCTTGTTAGAACAACTTGGAGGTTCCGATACGATTACATGGGGACATACATTAACAAAAATAGAATCTTGTGGTGAAAAGGGGGTTGATTTATACTTTGATGTTCAAGGTGAAAGCAAAAACGTACATGCAGATTTAGTAGTTGGTGCAGATGGTATTCGAAGTATAGTTCGCAATCATGTTATAGGTGAATCAGTTACTCCCTTACGTTATTTGGGTTGTCTCGTCATACTTGGTATTTGTTCGTTAGATTTACTTCCTAACATCGAACATGAATTACTCGATGGCGCGACTGTTTTTCAAACCGCGAATGGCCATGAACGCATCTATATTATGCCTTTTACCGCAGACTCTGTTATGTGGCAATTGAGTTTTCCAATGGAGGAAGATAAAGCAAAAGCAATCAGTAATGAAGGTAAACAAGCCCTAAAACAAGAAGCGATACGAAGAACACCTTGGCACAGTCCAATTCCTGAAATTCTGAACGCAACACCAGAAGCAAATATTTCTGGGTATCCAGTATATGATCGCGCTTTACTCACACCGGAAAATCTAGAACTTGCCGGACCTATCACATTAATCGGTGATGCAGCGCATCCTATGAGTCCGTTTAAAGGGCAAGGAGCCAACCAAGCACTTTTAGATGCATTGGCATTAGCGCGTGGAATATTCAAAGGATGTAGACCAGGAACTAATTGGCGTGAAGTAGGAATCCGTGCACATGTTTTATCGGAATACGAAAAAGAGATGTTAGAAAGATCGGCTGTAAAAGTCCAAGATTCCCATGAAGCAGCACAGTTTTTACATTCAGAAGTAGCATTGTATGCTAGAGATGAACCCAGAGGAAGAATTTTAAAGCGGGAATCCAAGAAATGAAAATGCAGCTTAAAAGAAAAAAAGGATTTATTTAATCTAAAAAAATCTGATTTCTTGGTAGTTATATCTTCGTTTATCTTATTTTCGAATAATTTCTATTGACATATCTATCCCGATTTTTAAAATCTGCGAAGGTTTCGTAGACGTTTTTGTTCCTTCTAAACAAATCAAATCGACATTTTCCTTGATTTTATTGGATATTTCTGCATAACTCGCTGGACTAGCTTCCCCTGAAATATTTGCGGAAGTAGAAACAATCGGTTTACGTATCGAGCGAATTAATTTCACACAAAAAGGATCTTTTGTTACACGAATACCTACTGTACCATCTTGTGCCAAAACACTTGTGGCCAATCCTTTGGCATTCGGATAGATAATTGTTAATGGTTTATCGGCATATTCCACCAAATCATAACATACCTCAGGAAATTCCACCGTGTATTTTTCCAACATTTGAATGCTATCTACCAAGACTATAAAACTTTTATTTTCTGGCCGATTTTTGATGTCTAAAATCTTTTTACATGCTTCATCGTTGGTTGCGTCACATCCAATACCCCAGATAGTATCCGTAGGATAAAGTATCGTCCCACCTTCATTTAAGACATTTTTTGCTTTTTCTATCGTTTCCTCCATCCTATTCTCCTAACAAATCTGGTCTACGCGCTTTTGTACGTTCTAATGCTTTTTCCTCCCGAAATTTTTCGATCAACTCAAAGTTTCCAGATAATAATACATCTGGCACACGATTTCCTTTAAATTCTGGTGGTCGCGTATATACTGGCGGGGATAGTAAATCATCTTGAAAGCTATCTGTTAATGCGGACGTTTCATCGTTCAAAACACCAGGAATCAATCGAATAATACTATCTGTTAATACAGCAGCAGCTAACTCACCTCCGGACAAAACATACGAACCAATCGAAATTTCTTTGGTAATATACATTTCTCGCACACGTTCGTCTACCCCCTTATAATGTCCACACAAAATGATTAAATTTTCACCGAGAGACAAATTATTTGCCATACGTTGGTCTAATACTTCTCCATCCGGAGTCATGTAAATCACTTCGTCGTACTTTCTTTCCGCTTTTAGTTTATCAATCAAAATAGCAATTGGTTCAATAGACATTACCATTCCAGCTCCACCTCCATACGCATAATCATCCACGCTTTTTTGCTTGTTGGTAGCATAATCCCGGATGTTATGTAAATGAATTTCAGCGATTCCTTTCTCTTGCGCACGTTTTAAAATCGAGGCTGAAAAAGGACCTTGCAATAATTCTGGTAAAATCGTTAATATATCTATGCGCATGGCTTATTTATTATAGGCTAAAACTGCTTCGCGAACACTTCCATGTTTTAATAATAATGCTTTCGCTTCTTCGTAGGGAATGTTTAATTTTTCTTTGACCATGTTTGTTCCACGATCCACCAATTTTAGGTTACTTAATTGCATGTCCACCATACGATTTCCTTCCACACGACCCAATTTAATCATCAAAGACGTTGAAATCATGTTTAACACTAATTTTTGAGCGGTCCCTGCTTTCATCCGCGTGCTACCGGTAACAAATTCAGGTCCAACTACTGGTGTTATTGCAAATTGCGCTACTTGACTCAATGGACTACCTGCATTACAAGAAAGTCCACACGTAATTAAACCAGCTGCGTTTGCTTTTTCAATAGCTCCAAGTACATAAGGTGTCGTTCCAGAAGCTGCAATTCCAACTAACACATCGTTTGGCGAAACACAGTATTCTTCCAAATCCTTCCATCCTTGTTCGCGGTCATCTTCAGCAAATTCAACTGCCTTACGTATCGCTTTATCTCCACCCGCAATTATACCGTTTACCAAATCAAAAGGAACACCAAAAGTCGGCGGACATTCACTTGCATCTACCACACCCAAACGTCCACTCGTACCTGCTCCCATGTAAAACAAACGTCCACCTTGTTGCATACGCTCAAACGCAGCGTTGACAAATTTTTCGATTGCTGAAAGTTCTTTTTCTATGGCTAGAGGAACCGTTTTATCTTCGTTATTTATATTGGCTAGTAACGCAGAAGTAGACATTTTTTCAAGTCCATCGTAGTTACTTACAGTTTCTGTTGTACGAATCATAAGTTACACTAAATAAGCAAAATAATCCTCTTTATCTAAATCCATTTCTACACGTTCTTGTAGTGTAGTAGAAAGTGTAATTCCTACAAAATCGCTTTTGATTGGATACCTCCTATGTCTTCTATCCACTAAAGAAACCGTTTTAATTGCTTTCACTGGTTTTTCTAATAATTTCATTAGTGCATACTGCATGGTAGAACCAGAATTAATCACATCATCCACTAATACGATAAAACCATCTAACAACAAATTTGGGTCAATAGAAATAGTGATATCTTCTTGTAATGGTTGTTCCTTGTTCATCTTAATTTCAAATACTGACACTTGATGATCGGAATTTTCTTGAATAATACGTCCTAATTCTTTTGCTATACGCACACCATTTCCTATGATTCCTGCAATAAAAATCGTTTTTTCATCTAAGGAATTTTCTAAAATCTGATGAGCTAGACGCATGATTTTTTGATCAATCTGCGTTTTATTGAGTACTACTTGCATCTGAAATTTCTATTTTTTTCAAAGATAAGGTTTGTTAGGGAAAGAGACAAGGGAATAGCTTGGAAGTAAAATCTAATTGGATTAAATGACAATTTCTTCTTTTTTAATTTTTATATTCGTGTAAATAGATAATTAACAAATATTTATGGCTACAGAAACAAAAGGACTTTGGAAAATAATCGGCGCTTCCTCCGTTGGTACGTTGATTGAGTGGTATGATTTTTACATTTTTGGTAGTTTAGCGACTATTATTTCTACTAAATTTTTTCCTGCGGAAAATCCTACCGCAGCATTTTTAGCAACTTTAGCAACCTTTGCCGCAGGCTTTGTTGTACGTCCATTTGGAGCATTATTTTTTGGTCGTTTGGGTGATTTAATTGGTCGAAAATATACATTTATGGTCACCCTACTCTTGATGGGTGGAGCAACGTTTTTAATAGGATGTATTCCTTCATACGAGTCGATTGGATTTATGGCTCCAGTATTGGTTTTACTCTTGCGTTTACTACAAGGACTTGCTTTAGGAGGTGAATATGGCGGTGCAGCGACCTATGTTGCAGAACATGCTCCAGCTCACAGACGTGGTTATTGGACTTCTTGGATACAAACTACTGCTACAGTTGGTTTATTTATTTCCTTGTTAGTCATTATGGGAACGCGTCTAGCAATTTCCAAAGAAGCATTTAACGCATGGGGATGGCGTGTGCCATTTTGGGTGTCCATTATCATGGTTGCTGTTTCCTATGTAATCCGTAAAAACATGGATGAATCTCCTTTATTTGCGAAGGTGAAAGCAGAAGGAAATATTTCTAAAAATCCATTAAAAGAGAGTTTTGGAAACAAACAGAATTTTAAATATGTGTTACTTGCTTTGTTTGGCGCAACGATGGGACAAGGTGTGGTTTGGTATACAGGACAATTTTACGCCATGAGTTTTATTGAAAAAATCTGCTTGGTAGATAAAATGCAGTCCGACAAGTTAATGGCAATTGCATTATTACTTGGTACGCCATGCTTCTTAGTGTTTGGTGCTCTATCGGATAAAATTGGACGTAAAAAAATTATGCTAGCAGGAATGTTATTAGCCATGTTTGCGTATCGACCAATTTATGAGAAAATGTATCAAACTGTTTCTATCAAGAATAAAACAGAAGTCGTTGCAAAACATACTGAAACTTTGAGTTTGCTTTTAAATGCGAAATCAGGATTACAAGATTCAGTATTTACTAATTCATTTTACTATACCGATAAGACTATTAAAACAGAAATAAAAACGATACAAACCATCAAACAACAAGGTAAATTACACGTATTAAAAGAAGAAACGAAAACTGCAATTACAATAAATACAAGTGATACTTGGACTTTAATTTGGATGGTGTTTTTACAGGTGATATTTGTTACTATGGTGTATGGACCTATTGCAGCATTTTTAGTAGAAATGTTCCCAACAAACATTCGTTATACGTCGATGTCACTTCCGTATCATATTGGTAATGGAGTATTTGGTGGATTATTACCTGCGGTGGCAACCTACCTTGCATCCAAAGCAAATGATGCGAATGTACTCGCTGAAAAAGCAGGTGCAAACATGCCCTTTGATAACCCATATTTGGAAGGTTTATGGTATCCAATTATCGTTTCGGGGGTGTGTTTTGTGATTGGAATGGTGTATATAAATGGGAAGAAAAAGAGAGACGGGGCTTCGAGAGCCTCAGCCACCGTGAGGGACGAGTGACGGAAGTGACGAGTGACGTGAGACGGGGCTTCGAGAGCCTCAGCCACCGTGAGAGCCTCAGCCAACGTGAGGGACGAGTGAAGAGGGATGTAAGTGACGAATATCAGGATAGAAGAGTGATAGACGGTGTGGGGATGAGAGATCTTAAAGAAATTGATTGGCAAATTAAATAGAAAGAGGATGAATAAATTAAAAAGAATATTGGGAATTGTTTGGTTGTTGTTAGCGGTTGCCTGTGCGTATTTTGGGATTGCAGACTTTGGATGGCCTAAGGTAGCGCATGCTAAAGGAAATGACGATTTGGTATTCGGGATAATTATACTATTTGTACTAATGCCGATAATTGTTGGTGGATTACTGAAATTTGGATGGTATGCGTTACAGGGGGAGTATGATGAATGATTTGAAAATTTGAAAATGGGATGATTTGAAAATGGGAGAATTAATGAAGAGTATGATAATTGATTTGAAAATTTGAAAATTAGCAGATTTGAAAATGGGAGGATTAATGGAGAGTATGATGATTGATTTGAAAATTTGAAAATTAGCTGATTTGAAAATGGGAGGATTTATAGAGTGTATGATTATTGATTTGAAAATGAGAGGATTAAAATATTTACTGTTTTAAAATCAACCTACGAACAATTTTGATACTGGATGGTCCAAAGCCGTGATAGGAAAGCAATTCAGATTCTGGAGTAGCTACCAAATGTTCTAAGCTTGTAACTCCATGATTTTCTAACGCACGTCGTGCAGGGGCAGGAAATAAAGACAAAAAATCAGCAATTGGTATGCGCGTTTTTTCACAAATCGGACATACAGGACAGTTAGTTGTGTTGAAAAACACATGTCCCTCGCTACATCTTTTCTCCATTTTTCAATTGAAATTTTAGTTCATTTTCTTGTACGCGAAATTGTATAATTCTACGAATTAAGTCATAGGGAAGTTCTTGATCCAAGGGGAATTGTATCGTTCCTTTGGAATATTTATAGGACTGAATTTCTTGTTCAAAGTGTTTTATACCAGATCCAGTCGGATATAAACCTATATGTTTTTCATATCCTGCAAAATATACTAGCATACCATGTAATTTATAGGCAGGCATTTTATAGCTGATTACCTCTTCTGCCTGTGGCACTTCTTGTATAATAAAATCACGAAGCTTGTTAAGTTTTTCTTGTGCTTGAGTCGGACAAGATAAGATATAAGTGTTTATTTCAGTATTCAATGCTAACTATATTTATTACTCCATTTTGATAAACTTACACTAAAGTTCACGAATTTATTACAATTATCAAAACTACTAGTGTGAATATATTACAATTCAACACAGACTTTTTCGCCATTTTTAGCAATACAGATTGTATTCGTTTTAGAAATCTTATTTGCTTTTTTAAATTCTAACAAATCGCAATTGGTTTTGATCGACTCGGTTGAAACACCATTAATTTCAAGTACTTTATCTCCAATGGCAACTTTATTATTTTTACCTTTTATAGCGGAAACGCATAAATAATTATTATAAACGGTTAGCGAAATTCTAGCAAAATCCGTTGATTTAGATTCAGATTTACCTTTGCGAATATAGAATTGTTTGGAAGTCGCATCCATAATAATATCATTTTCTAGAAACCATTGTGCACCTAATAGATTTGGATTTTGTTTATTGAATGATATAACACCATTAAAATTTAATCCATGTATATTCACCTCTTTTTTTTGAAATAATTCCATTTTTTCAGAAACTCCATGAAATGCTCCTGACAAATAAGATATAGTGTCTATAGGTAGGTTTTTACTGATCGATTTTGGATTAGAAGACTTCAAAAAACCATCGCTAAAACCGGAATCAATCAAATATTTAACACCATCTATTTTAATATAAAACTCTCCTCTTTTCATTGAAATCTTCACTTTTGTAAATGTATTCAACTCTTTTATTTGATTTAAATCACCGTAAATCGTAAGGTTCGAATCCGCATGATTGAAGTAAAACACACCTTGATTTAACACATCATTCCCAAGAAGCCCTTGTATCGTATCTGATTTACATTCTGTTGATAAAGAAGAAAGTCTTGTCGATATAAGCCATTGATGATTATCCATTGCTATATTACCTAGGATTGTAGAATAGTACTTTCTATTTACACTTCCTTTATTATTATGTGCATCTATTACGTTCGAATTGAAAACTACAGGATACGCACCAATCAAGGTACTATCAAAATCCGAAAAAACAACAGACTTAGCACCAGTATCGAAAATAAAATCACCCTTTTTTCCTCCAACTTCAGTATTGATAACAATCCAACCATCTACTACTTTATATGGAATATGAGTCGTGAATTTTCCTTCATATTGTCTTTTTGAGTATCCTTTGAAAATCAAACAAGAGGATAAGGATGAAAACATCAGTAGGAATACTATTTGTTTTATTAAGATATTTAATTTCATACTTATACTACTATTTTATTTTTTGAATTCGGTTTTGTATCACAAGATAAATCTCTTTATTCTTATTTTTTACGCTTGAAACATTTTTATACGGCAATAATTTCCAGTTACTTCCGATTTCTTTTCGATAACACTCGTTTGTTTCAGTAAGCGCGAAAA
>CANHRS010000027.1 GCA_947463445.1 Flavobacteriia bacterium
AGAGTTCAGTTCTGCTTGATTAAGGGGGGGGGCTTACTTTTAAAAATCAGGAATCAACGTAGTAAAATCAATACTTCTAGGATGTAAATCGATTAATTTCTATTTTTATCGGACAGTAGTGAAATATAATATTCAAATAAAATTATCACAGTATTCGTATATAATCTATTATATTTTATTTTTGATAAAAAAACCTAACAAAACATAATATCTGACTATTAAAATGTATTGAGCTTTAGTCTGTTTTTTGTTAATCAAAAAACCAAAAGCAAGTATAAAAGCTATTAAAATTTTAAGAGTATATTCCAAGAATTTAATAGTTAAAAGTAGATTATTTTTTTTAAATCTTATAGCTTCACTTTGACCAATAATTTTAGACAATCTAATTATAAATTTTTTTTCTAATCTATAATCATCAATAAAGTGTTCCACCTCAATTGTGGGTGAATATAATATTTTAACATTATTCTTTTTTAATTTATCAAAAACATACTTATCATCTCCTCTTGTATGTAAATCTGAATTAAACCCTCCATAAACATCAAAAACTTCCTTACGAAATACCATGTTACAGCCAGCAGGATATTTTTTATTAAAAGGAATAATACGATCTCCTAAATCTACTTTTGAGACAACACCTTCAATATATTTAGATAACCATTTTGGCTCTTTATCTTCATTATATACAGGTATTACTTTACCTCCAAAAGCCAAATATTCCTTAAAGTTTATATCAGAAGCAATTGTATAGATAGATTTTAAATAATTTGATTTTGCAAAACCATCATCATCAATAAAACTAATTATTTCCCCTGAAGACATAGTAATGCCTGTATTTCTAGCATGAGAAAGGCCAACTTTTTCTTCTAAAAAATAAAGAATTTTAAATTCAGGGTTTTGTTTAATAAAATTTAAACAAATTGTTGATGTGTTATCAGTAGAATTATTATCAACAATAATTATTTCGAAATCATCTTTGTTAAAATCTTGATTCTTTAAATTAACTAAACAACGGCTAAGATATAAATCTCTATTATAAGTACAAACAACAACTGAAATCCTCATAAAACAAAGTGATATGGTAAATTTAGAAAATATTTATTAATAATATTTAAATAAACAAATATTATGAGATTTAAACAAAAGACGTGTTTCGTAAGATTATAATTTCTTCCGCTGAGATTATTCTAGGGTATTTAAGTAAAGGATTATTATTTTGTTTACAATAGAACAAATTAGCTTGATTATTTTTTTTTATTTAAGTTGGCATTATATTCTATAACCTTGTTACAATCTATACCATTTGGAATTTCCTCCCTTAAAAAAACAAGAACAAAAACATTCTTAATTTTTAAGCTTGATTTTACTTTTTGTATTTATAAGATGTAGTCATTTGATGTACTTTGACATCTATTTCTCGATCTCAAATAGAGCAAACGTATATGAAAAAATCTAAAATGTTTGTGCATTATTTCATAGGGTTTACCAAATAAATATATCGTATGTTTTGCACCTAATTTTTATAACATAAAAAAATACAAATATGATTTAATTTTTAAAGAGATTTAATTATTCAATGTTTTTCAATTAACTTATCATTAATTATCCAATTTATGAAATTATTGGAGCCACAATACAAACAACTATAGGATTAATTGTGTATAACATATGTCGTGTTGTATTTGTATATATAAACTTCAACATTTCAATACAAATCACTTTAATATAATTGGATGAGTAATGACAACATTGCTTATTGGGATTTGTAAGGATAGATTTTTTGATAATAAATGGGGAACAGAAAATATATGAAGCTTTTATTTGATCTTGATATTTATTTTGGTAATTTACCATATTAATTTTTAGACCGCCAAGATTTCGAATATAAACAATGGCGAAGTTTTCACACTACAGAAACTCCGCCGTAAATAATATTTGAAAGCTATTTTTTTTTGTGGCATAGTAATTAATTATTCTCTGCTACTACTTCTATTACTTCAGGTAAGTGTTGTTTTAATAAATTTTCAATTCCTCCTTTTAATGTTGCTGTAGAAGACGGACATCCAGCGCAAGAACCCTTTAAAAGCACAGTAACTACTCCTTTTTCATATCCTCTGAACTCGATGGCACCTCCATCTGTTTCCACTGCTGGTTTCACATACTCATCTAACAAATCTCTAATAGCATCATCGTATTCGGAAGGTGCATATTCTTTTTTAGGTGAATCTTCCGTCGCTTCTGGAGTAGCTTTTGGAGCTGGCATCTGAATTAAAACATCTTTCCCTTCAGCAATCCAAGATTTGATAAACTCCCGAATTTCCATGGTGATAAAATCCCATGGAATATTATCACTCTTAGTTATGGTAACAAAATTACTTGCTATAAATACTCCATTTACAAATGGAAAATTAAATAATTCTTCCGCCAAAGGTGAAAAACCTTTAGCTTCTGAACCGGAAGTAAAATCAACAGATTCACCAGTTAATAAAAGGTATTTATTAGCTACAAATTTCATTGTAGATGGGTTCGGAGTCATTTCCGAATATATGTTTACAGGAACTTGCATCTTAATTTAAATATAAAGTTAAAGCAAAAATACAATTTATTGAAGCAATAATTATAGGTAGGTGTATATATTCAACGCATTTTTATTACTTTCGTGAACAAAATTAATTTAACACAAAACATTTATGTCTTATTTGTTTACATCAGAATCAGTATCTGAAGGACATCCAGATAAAATCGCGGATCAAATTTCAGATGCATTGATAGATAATTTTATGGCTTTTGACCCATCCTCTAAGGTTGCATGTGAAACATTGGTTACTACAGGTCAGGTAGTTTTAGCTGGAGAAGTTAAAACAAAAACATATTTAGATGTTCAGAAAATTGCGCGTGAAGTAATTTCAAAAATTGGATATACGAAGTCTGAATACATGTTTGAAGCAAATTCTTGTGGTATTCTTTCTGCAATTCATGACCAATCAGATGATATCAATCAAGGTGTAGATAGATCCAATCCAGAAGAACAAGGAGCAGGCGATCAAGGGATGATGTTTGGATACGCAACTAAAGAGACTGATAATTACATGCCTTTAGCATTAGATTTAGCGCATAAAATTTTACAAGAGCTATCCTATATTCGTAACAACGAGCCAAATTTAATTGGGTATTTACGTCCAGATGCTAAATCACAAGTTACTATTGAATATTCTGACGATAACATACCGCAGCGTATTGACTCTATTGTAGTTTCTACACAACATGATGATTTCTCTGATGAGCCTACTATGTTAGCTAAAATCAAAGAGGATATCGTTAATATTGTCATCCCTCGCGTAAAGGCTAAATTAAAATCAGAATTACAAGGGTTATTTACAGATAAAATTACTTACCATATCAATCCAACCGGTAAATTCGTTATTGGTGGACCTCATGGTGATACAGGTTTAACTGGTCGTAAAATTATCGTAGATACCTATGGAGGTAAAGGTGCACATGGAGGCGGTGCTTTCTCTGGTAAAGATCCAAGTAAAGTGGACCGTTCTGCAGCATACGCAACAAGACATATTGCTAAAAATTTAGTAGCAGCTGGTTTATGTGATGAAGTTTTGGTACAAGTTTCATATGCAATTGGTGTAGCTGAACCTTGTGGCTTATATATAAATACCTATGGAACAAGTAAAGTAGATAAAACAGATGGTGAAATAGCAAAAATTGCCGCATCTATTTTTGACATGCGCCCATATTTTATAGAGCAACGTTTGAAATTACGTAACCCTATTTATAGTGAAACAGCTGCTTATGGTCACATGGGTAGAAAAAATGAAGTTGTTACAAAGAAATTCGTTGGACCTTCTGGTGAAATTATAGAAAAAGAAGTAGAACTTTTCACTTGGGAGAAATTAGATTTCGTAGATAAAGTAAAAGCTGCTTTTGAAATATAATTAGTTTATACTAAAATATAATTTAAAGGGGCCTTAAGGTCCCTTTTTTTTGTTTTAGCAAAAGCAACCATATTTTTAATTTTGAGTCTTAATATCGAAAAGTAGAACTTAAATTTTTTGATAAGAAAATTCTAATTTAAACCTTATTATTTTGTTATATTTTGGTCGAATTAATTTATGATATCTTAACATTTATTTATACTTTTAACTATTAATTTAAAAATTTAAGCTATGAAAATTATTTTACTATTTACAATGTTAGTTTTTGGACTAACCGCAAGCGCTCAAGCAGTGTTTGAAATAAAATCACCACCTTCTATTAAAGGGTTCTACACAATGCAAATTGCCGATTCTACTAGCCATTATTGGGGAAATGGTTCTATTGCTAAAAAATCTGTAGAAGCAGAATTAATTTTGGCAACAGGAGCTGACTCAGTGGTGAGCGGAGCACTAGGAGCTAAATACCAAGGGAAAATAGCTGTTGTTTTCCGAGGTGGAGGCGTAGCCTTTGGAGATAAAGCTTTGGGTGCACAAAACGCTGGAGCTGTTGCAGTTATAATTGTAAATCATGGTATACAAGCAAACGGAACAGTTAATGGAGATGAAGTATTTAACATGAGTGCCGGTGGAACTTCCTACACAGATGGCCCTGGTTCTAAGGTTACTATCCCTGTAATTATGATATCTAAAAATACATATTTAACACTTTCTACGACCTTAAGATCCGGAGAAACTGTATTAGGATACATTGGAGGTAAAAAACTAGTTAAAAATGATATCAAGCTCAATTATAAAAGAGTATTGACTCCAGCTAGATTAACAAATGTAACTGCACTTGTTAAACAGGATGACATTATTGACTCTTTAGGACTTGTAGTATACAACAGTGGTTCAGAAACTCAGGACAGTGTTTTGTGTGAAGTTTTGATTAAATATGGTTCAGATACCTTACACCATGAGTTCAGAGGTGTAGTTCATAGAGATTCAATCTTAGACAAAAACGGAATTAAAGTGGATAGTATTACTACAAAAATAAATCCTGGACAAGCTGTAGGTTACATAACCTTTGCACCGTTTAAAAACAAAGAAGATTTAAAAGCAGGGAAATACATTTTGAGTTATAGCGCATTCTCTACTGTTAAAGGAAAAGAAGATGAGTTCAAAACGGACAATACAGTTGAGATACCATTTTTTATTAATGACTCGATTTATTCTCCAACTGTAATAGAATCTTACGATAGATTTGTATTTAAAGATACTTTAAGAGATAGTATTGGTAAACCTGTATCTCCTGTTAGTTTGATATATGATACATTACGTTACAAAAACCAGCCAAATTTCACGACTTTTTATCAACCTGCAGCTGCTTCAAATTTTAAATCTTTTGGTCCATGTATGGTATTTAGAGATGTTCATGCAAGTAGAGTTAATGGAGTTGGTCTAACATTTACAGCATTACAGTATGCATCTGCAAATCAAAAATACATACCACTAAAAGATGAACCATTTAAAATTAATGTATTTGAATGGGCAGATAAATTTTCAGGATTTGACGACACATTGAAATATGACAATTTAATTCCAATAATAGATAATCAAGAATATGTTGCAACTTCAACAAATTCGTGGGATTATTTATCAGTTAGATTTGATGATAAAGTTAGCTTTGAAAACGATAAAAGATACTTAATTTGTGTTCAAGCAAGTAACACAAACATTCGTTTTGCCTACGATACATTGTCCGCAGATCTAACTGCCCGAACTATATTCTACGACCAACCTTTAAATATGCTTAAAGTAGATGGTAATTATTATGGATCTGGATTTGGATTAAATAGAATTCCTGCAATGACATTAAACGTTAAAGCAATAGAAAAATCAAATTCATTAAATGAAATTGAAAATGTTAAAAACAACGTAATCGTTTACCCTAACCCAGCAAATGATTTTGTTAACGTAGCTTACAAATCAACAACAGTTGGACAACCAGTTGAAATATCTGTTACAGACATGACAGGTAAAGTAGTATATCTTACAAAAGTTGTAAACTCTGCAATCGGAACTAATGTATTCGGTTTCGATACGGCATCATTTACAAACGGAATTTATGTGGTTAATATTTCTTCTAACGAAGGTAATGCAACACGTAAATTATCCATTCAAAAATAATTTATATCTTTTCAAAGAAACTCCTCGGCAGTAATGTCGGGGAGTTTTTTTTGATATATACTTCACAAAGAGTATATTTGCCCTCAATAAATTAGAAAAATATAAACTATGAAAGCATATGTATTCCCTGGTCAAGGCGCTCAATTCTCTGGAATGGGTAAAGACCTATTTGATTCATCGGAAGTTGCTAAAGAATTATTCTTAAAAGCAGATGAGATTCTTGGATTTGAAATTCATAAAATCATGTTTTACGGAACGGATGAAGAATTAAAACAAACTAAAATTACACAACCTGCTATCTTTTTACATTCGACTATTTTAGCAACTTGTTTAGGCGATTCTTTTCAACCAAACATGGTTGCTGGTCACTCGTTAGGTGAAATATCTGCGCTTGTTGCTAATAAAACTTTGCGTTTTGAAGATGGATTAAACTTAGTACATAAACGTGCATTAGCTATGCAAAAAGCATGTGAGTCCGTTCCATCTACTATGGCTGCAATTATTGGATTAGAAGACAACGTTATCGAAGATATTTGTGCAGGAATTAATGGTGTTGTTGTCGCTGCTAACTATAACTGCCCAGGACAATTAGTTATTTCTGGTGAAACAACTGCTGTAGAAGAAGCCTGTGCGAAACTCAAAGAAGCTGGAGCAAAAATGGCTGTATTATTACAAGTTGGTGGTGCTTTCCATTCTCCGTTAATGGAATCCGCACGAGAAGAATTAGCGAAAGCAATAGAAGCAACTGAATTTAATATTCCTATTTGTCCGGTTTACCAAAATGTTTCAGCCTCCGCAGTTTCTGATCCAAATGAAATTAAAAAGAATTTAATTGAACAATTAACTGCTCCGGTACGCTGGACACAGACCATGCAACAAATGATTGCAGATGGTGCAACCGAAGTCATTGAAGTTGGTCCAGGAAAAGTGTTACAAGGTTTATTCAAAAAAGTAGATCGCTCTTTTCCTACTTCATCTGCAAGTTTAGAGATTACAAATTAATTTTTTCAATACTATATGTAAAAAGGTCCGAAATCATTTTGTTTCGGACCTTTTTCAGTTAAATAATTATTTATCGATTAATTCTTAATGACAAATTTACTTGGAACATTAGTTTTAAAAGAAACTACTTTTCCAGATACTGGATGTTTAAACCCAAGTTCCAAAGCATGCAATCCCAAACGACCGATTGGATTAGTTTTAGCTCCGTATTTCTTATCTCCAACTACAGGATGTCCGATCTCTTCCATGTGCACGCGAATCTGATTTTTACGACCAGTTTCTAAGACCACTTCCAGTAATGTTGTATTTTTCTTAGTTCCGACTACTTTATAATGTGTAATGGATTCTTTTCCATAGGTTGCGTTTTTACTAGAATGCACTTTCAAAGCTTTACTTTCTCGTAAATATGAAGTAATTGTACCTACCGGTGTTTTCACCAACCCTTCTACCATGGCTAAATATTTACGGTGTTTGGTGTCGTCGTTCCACGTATTTTGAAGGACATTTTTGATGTCCATGGATTTTGCGAACACCAATAATCCAGAAGTTTCACGGTCTAAACGGTGAACAATAAATATTTTTGCATTTGGATCCTTTGTTTTTACATAGGTACTCAAGTATGCATACATGGTTTTGCGCTTCTCTTTGTCAGTTCCCATGGTTAGCAAACCTTCAGGTTTATTGACAACAATAATGGATGCGTCCTCAAAAAGAATATCTAGTTTAATTGGAATTTCTATTGCTTTTTCTGCTTTCTTTCCAAAAGTTACTGTATCTCCCGCTTTCAATGCAAAATTTACGTGTGTTTGACCAATTCCATTTACAGAAATCAATTGATTTTTTAGAATCAGTTTTAATGCCGTACGCGCTTTATGCGGCATTGCTTCACTTAAGAAAGCGAATAGCGTATGCTCTTTGGTTACCTTAAAATTTTGTATGCTTGGTACTGCTCCTTTTTGAGTTATTTTTTTTCGTACTGCCATAGTTTTATTCGCTTATCTTGAAAATACATACTGGAGAATATTTGCTCCCATTTGCAATGCTTGCATTCGTTTTTCTTGTGAATCGTTGTGAACCGATTGATTCTCCCAACCATCTCCTAAATCCGTTTCATAGGTATATAAACATACTAATTTTCCATTCCTAATAATTCCAAAAGCCTTTGGTACTTTATCATCGTGCTCATGTATTTTTGGTAGACCATTAAAATCATACTTCTGATGAAAAACAGGATGATTAAAAGGTAATTCTATTAATCCTTCATTTGGAAAAAGTTTATTCAATTGTGTCCGAATATACATATCCATTCCGTAGTTATCATCGATATGTAAAAACCCTCCTCCTTGTAAATAGGTTCTTAAATTCTCTAATTCAGATGCTGAAAACACGACATTTCCATGACCAGTCATGTGTATAAACGGATATTGAAACAAATCTTTACTTCCCGCATCCACATACGGAACTTCTGGATTGATTTTCATTTTCAAATTCGTATTGCAAAAAGAAATCAAATTTGGTAAAGAGGTAGGATTCGCATAATAATCACCACCGCCATGGTATTTTAACACAGCTAATTTATAGGTGTATTGCGCCTCTACAAAAGACGTACAAATTAGCATAATAAGGAATATAAACTTACGCATCACCTAACATTTTAGCCTGAACACAAGCATATAACCCTGCCGTTTCCGTTCTCAATCGCGTGTTTCCTAATGTAATAAAATCAAATGATTTCGATTTGGCTATAATAATTTCTTTTAAAGAAAAATCGCCTTCTGGCCCAATTAATATTGGATAATTATTTACTTGATAAACAGATTGTAAAGTTTTTTTATCTCCCTCTTCACAATGCGCTAAAGCACCTTGTGTATGTTCTTTTATAAATTCAGAAAAGGTAATAATTGGATTTAACTTTGGAATAAACGTACGTTTAGATTGCTTCATTGCTGAAATCAAAATTTTCTCCAAACGTTCCGTTTTCACGATTTTTCGTTCTGAATGTTCGCAAATAATCAAGGTCAATTCCGTCATTCCTATTTCCGTCGCCTTCTCTACAAACCATTCTATGCGGTCCATGTTTTTGGTGGGAGCAATCGCAATATGTACTTCGTGCGTTGGTTTTGTATCATGTGTTACAGCGATAATCTGCAACAAACATTTTTTTGGATTATCTTCTTCGATTCGCGCATGATACAAGCCTCCTACTCCATCTAACAATCTTACCTCATCGTTCATTTTTAAGCGCAACACTCGGCATGCATGTTTGGATTCATCTTCCGATAAATACATAGATTTCGTAGTTGGGGTTAGTTCTGGAACGTAGAATAAATGCATCTTAATGAATTAATTTAAACATCATTTCTTCCATTAATTGCGCTTCTGTAAAATTCGAATTATTGATTCCTTTCGATTTTAAGTCATACTCATACAGTACAGAGATATTCGCAGCGACCTTTTTAGGGTTGTACAAACGTGCGTTTTTTAGTAGTTCTCCTGCAACAAAAGGATGTACTTTCACGGATTGTGCAATTCCATTTTGGGATTTATCCGCAGCAAAATGCACTCGCATTAATTGACTAAAAAAAGTATAACAGGAAGAAATCACAACAACTAACGGTCCGGACTTTGGATTATTTTTGAAGTAATGTATAATTTGCATTGCTTTATAAAAATCTTTGTCTCCAAGTGCTTTGGTCATCTCAAAAACATTATAATCTTTAGAGATCCCAATATTTTCTTCGATATGTACCTCATTAATGGTTGTTCCTTTTTCTAAAAGAATTGCCAACTTATCTAATTCATTGGTAATTCTCGCAAGGTCATTCCCTAAAAAGTCAGCAAGTAACATACTCGCTTTAGAAGTAATCTTGTAATCGGTAGTAGCTAAATATTTCGTTATCCAATCGACCAATTGATAGTCGCGAACTTTATCAGAAACGAACACTTCCCCTACTTTCGGTATATTTTTCACAAACTTTTTGCGTGCATCTACCTTTTTATACTTGTGCGCCAATACTAATACCGTAGTAGGATTTGGATTTTCTAGGTAACTCTCCAATTTGTCAATATCTTTCAATTCTTGCGCTTCACGGACAATCACCAAGCGACGTTCTGCCATCATGGGATAGCCTTTAGCCTCCGAAATAATTGCTAATACGTCTGCGTCTTTTCCATAAACAACCGTTTCATTAAAGTCACGTTCATGATCTTCTAGTACCTGTAATTGTATTTCTTTCGTTAGGACATCAATATAATACGGTTCTTCTCCATGCAATAAATACACAGGCTTAAAATTCTTATTCTTGATAGCTTGTAAAAGCGACTTAAAATCCATGAATCAAAGATAAGAAAAGAATGTTGATTTAGGAATTATGCTTTAGGAATGAAAATTGTATTTTAGCACTATGAACCTAACCGCTTTAAACCTACCTCGTGCTCCTTTACGACTTTCACGTAAAAACGAAGTGATTTCAGTGTTTTGTGTTGTTCGTAAAAAGAATTTGGTACTCACGCCTGAAGAATGGGTGCGTCAACACATTATTCATTATCTAATACATCAATTAGCAACACCTGTAGGTCTAATTTCTTCCGAAGCCGGAATAAAGGTAAATACATTGGATCGACGTTGTGACATTTTGGTATATGGCAACGATAAGAAAGTGAAAGTATTGGTAGAATGTAAGGCACCTGATATTTCGATTAACGAGAAGGTTCTCCATCAAATTGCACAATACAACTCTAAAATACAAGCAGATTATTTATGGTTGAGCAATGGGATACACCATAAATTTTACTTAATAAATAAATCCGAAAATAAATTAGTAGAATTAGATGGTTTACCGAAATATAGTGAGATGTGATTCACCATTCAGAAATGAAGACAGTTCTTTCGTAGCGTATAGATTAAGATCCATTCAGTATATAACAAAAAAGCCACCTTTCGGTGGCTTTGAATTATTCAGCTTTTTTTCCTTTTGAACAACAAGAAGATTTTTTATCTTTCTTATCACATTTTTTTGCGTCTTTATCGCATTTTTTAGAATCTTTATCACACTTCTTTTCGTCAGAAGCACAACATTTCTTTTTAGAATCTTTTTCGCTTCTCTTATCATCTTCTTGTGTTGTTTCTTTTTGATCAACAGAATTGAAAGCAAACACAGGTAAAGACACAGCACCCATCATTGCTACTACAGATAAACTTAAAATTAATTTTTTCATACGAATTGTTTTAGGTTATATAAATATAATTAATCTTTTGATAATTCTCCAATTTTTGTTATTCGTCCTTTAACAACATCACCAATTTTAACATTAATTGTAGTTCCTAATGGTAAAAATAAATCAATACGCGATCCGAATTTTATAAAGCCATATTCTGAACCTGTAGTAACATTTTGCCCCTCTTCTACATAATAACAAATACGACGTGCTACAGCACCCGCAATTTGACGAAAAAGCACTTCTTTTCCTGAAACATGTTGTGTTACAACAGTAGAACGCTCATTATCTGTAGAGCTTTTAGGATGCCATGCTACTAAAAACAAACCTTTATGGTACTTTACATATTTAATAATCCCTGAAATAGGATTAAAATTTGCATGCACGTTTAAAGGGGACATAAAAATAGAAACTTGAATACGACGATCTTTGAAATATTCATTTTCTTCTGTCTCTTCAATTACAACAACTTTACCATCTGCAGGACAAAGTATTTCATTTTCTCCAAAAACAGGGATAATGTTAGGTACTCTAAAAAATTGAACCACCAAATACATCATCACTAGTTCAGCAATTGTTAACAAAACATATAGCCATGTCCAACCTAAAGATTGATATAAAAAATAATTTCCTACGTGAACACCTGACAATAACAAAAATGCAATTGCCATAATTAAATAACCTTCTCTGTGTAATTTCATTGTATAAATTTTGTGCAAAAATAATAAGATTTAAGGAATAAGCGAACTTACTGTATTTGTTAAATGTATATACTCCAAATTGTCCACCAACAAAAGAAAAAAGGTATGGTAAATAAAGCTGCATCAAATCGATCTAGAATACCACCATGACCAGGTAGTATATTTCCAGAATCTTTGATGTTCAAACTTCTTTTAAATAAAGACTCTAATAAATCGCCAAATATTGCACCAGGTACCACAATCATTGCTGCTGGTAACCAAAAGTACACTCCTCTTTGAACATCAAAATATCCAATTAATAATCCGATAGATAATGTTAATATTACACCACCAATCGTACCCTCCCAGGTTTTTTTAGGGGATATTCGTTCAAACAACTTTGTTTTTCCAAAGAATCTTCCTGATAAATAGGCAAAAGTATCATTTGACCAAATCAACACATACATCCCTACAAGTGTGTATCCTCCAAATTCATTATCTTTTGAACGAATATAAACTGTTAGGAAAAAAGGAATCACCAAATAGAAAAAACCAAACAATTGAATTCCTAAATTTACTAATGGATTCGTTTTTTTACGCCATAATTCTGTCATCATCAACAACAAAAGAATTGGAATTATGAGCGAACCAACTAATTTTGTATCTACATTAAAGAACAAACTCGATAATAACAAGGCGTAAATTAAAATGGACACAATAACTGGCACACCCCATTTTAATTGAACAATTTTATTTTCTTTGAACAATTTGAAATATTCAATAAGTCCTAGTATCAAAAAAGCAGAAAAAACGCCAACAGTAGTATAACTACCTAATAAAATAGAACCAATTATTAAAGCGACAAATAATGCACCCGTGATTGCTCTTTGTAAAATATTACTCATCTATAAAAGTAAAAACCATACTTGTTGATCAAGTATGGTTTGATTTTAAAAATTATCTATT
Organism: Flavobacteriia bacterium; assembly: GCA_947463445.1. Taxonomy (GTDB): domain Bacteria; phylum Bacteroidota; class Bacteroidia; order Flavobacteriales_D; family Crocinitomicaceae; genus CANHVK01. The sequence continues at coordinate 12,983 of CANHRS010000027.1, forward strand.
ATTCAGCGATTGTAGTTTCAGTTGTATTGTTTTCTCCGGAATCCGAAGCGATTGCTTCTTCTTCTTTTTCATTTGTACTTTCAACAGTCTGAACATGTGAATCTTCTATCGGAGACGTAATGACAACTTGTTCCGTTTTTATCTCTACCTCTTCTTCTTTTTCCCATTGACGTTTACCGAAAATTTCCTCTAAATCTTCTTTGAAAATCACTTCATGTTCTAATAATTTATCCGCTAAAGCAGTTAGTTTATCTTGATTATCACGTAAAATTTGTAAAGCACGTTGATATTGGGTTTCAATAATGATACTAACCTCTTCATCAATTGTTTTTGCTGTGTCTTCCGAATACGGTTTAGTAAATGAGTCACGACCTTGCGAATCATAGTAAGAAATATTTCCAACTTTTTTATTTAATCCATAAATGGTTACCATTGCATAAGCTTGCTTAGTCACTTTCTCTAGATCGCTTAACGCGCCTGTTGATATTTTACCGAAGATTAATTCTTCAGCTGCTCTACCACCTAATGCAGTACAGATTTCGTCTGTAATTTGTTCAGTCGTTGTTATACTTCGCTCTTCAGGTAAATACCAAGCTGCACCTAAAGATCTTCCGCGTGGTACAATTGTAACTTTTACCAAAGGAGATGCATATTCTAACAACCAAGAAGTAGTAGCATGTCCAGCTTCATGAAATGCAATAGAACGTTTTTCTGTTTTTGTAATGATTTTATTTTTCTTTTCTAATCCACCAACAATACGATCCACTGCATCCAAGAAATCTTGTTTCTCTACGCTTGTTTTTCCATTTCTTGCGGCAATCAATGCTGCTTCATTACACAAGTTTGCAATATCTGCACCCGAGAAACCTGGTGTTTGTTTTGCTAAAAATTCGATGTCTAACGCTTCGTGTAATTTCAATGGTTTTAAATGCACATTGAAAATCGCTTTACGTTCGTTGATATCTGGCATGTCCACATATATCTGACGGTCAAAACGTCCAGCACGCATTAACGCGCTATCTAATACATCTGCACGGTTTGTTGCTGCAAGGATAATAACGCCTGAATTTGTTCCAAAACCATCCATTTCTGTCAAAAGTTGGTTTAAGGTATTTTCGCGTTCATCATTAGAACTGAAACCATTACTTTTTCCTCTTGCACGACCAATAGCATCAATTTCATCGATAAAAATAATCGCAGGAGCTTTTTCTTTTGCTTGTTTAAACAAATCTCGAACACGTGAAGCACCTACACCAACAAACATTTCTACAAAATCAGATCCAGACAAAGAGAAAAATGGCACTTTTGCTTCTCCAGCTACCGCTTTTGCTAACAAAGTTTTACCTGTTCCTGGAGGCCCTACTAATAAAGCTCCTTTTGGAATTTTAGCACCTAAATCGGTATATCGTTTTGGATTTTTTAAGAATTCTACAATTTCTTGAATTTCTTCTTTTGCACCGGTAAGTCCAGCAACATCTTCAAAAGTAGTATTCGTAGACTTTCCTTTATCATACAATTGCGCTCGTGATTTTCCGATATTAAAAATTTGACCACCGCCTCCAGCGCCACCGCCCATACGACGCATAACAAACATCCATATTGCGATTAAGACAATAATTGGCAATAAGAAACCTACAATGCTTCCAAAATAATCTGTTTCTGTAACTGACTGATAGTTAATTGGTGATTTGTGTTTAACCTGTAAATCCTTATTTTTATTAATTAATTGTTGTTCAAAAACTCCTGCATCCGAAATGGAAAATGAAAAAGTTTGTTTTCTATCAGCTACTATTGAATTATTTGGTCGTGAAGTAGCTTGATACATTTTTTTTAAATTTGTATTTGTAGCTGAAGCTAAATACGCTTTACCATTAGGTGTTATTGTAAAATCAACATGATCTCTATTTACAATATGCACGTTTGCAACATAACCGGAATCTGCTAATTGATTAAATGCTGCTCGCACATCATAGGATACCTCTTTTTTTCCACTCATCCACATTTGGATAGCAATTAGAGAAACAGCAATAATGGAATATATCCAATATATATTGAAGCCTGGCTTCTTTTTAGAATCGTTGTTTGGTGTCATGATACGTATGCGTAATTAGTCAATATTAGGAATATCTGTACGAACGGCATCCGCCCATAAATCTTCTAAATCGTAAAAAGAGCGTGCGTCTTTATAGAAAATATGTGCAACCACACTTACATAATCCAACAACACCCATTCAGAACCACCTTTACCTTCAGTACCCCATGGCCTTTCTTCCAACTCTTTTCGAACTTGGCGCATGGTAGTACTTTGAATACCATCTACATGAACAGTTGAATCTCCAGAGCAAATCACAAAAAAATCAGCTACTCTACTAACAATTCCTCTTAAATCGAGTACAGTAATATCTTTTGCTTTATTTTCTTGCATCCCCTCCACAATTGTATCACACAACACCTGTGTATCTATATCTTTTGCTACTTTATACATTCTTTCTTTTTATGAACTTACAAAACTAATTAAATTTTAATTTTACGACACTATTAAATTATAATTAGCAATGATAGGAAATCAAATAATCCAATTAGATCGTGTGGATTCTACAAGCAATTATGTTGCCACACTTGTTTCAGAGGGTAAAGCACGACATGGAATGGTAATTTTGGCAGAAAACCAAACGAATGGCAGAGGACAAAGAGGTACTATATGGCAGTCTGAATCAGCTAAAAATTTAATATTCTCATTTTACATTGAACATAAAGATTTAGAAATACACCAACAAGAGGCATTAACACACTTTACAAGTATTGCAATTCAAAGTTGTTTATTGAAGCTAGGTATTTCAAGTGCTATAAAATGGCCAAATGACATCCTTGTTAACACTAAAAAAATTGCTGGAATTTTAATAGAAAATCAACTAAGAGGCACTAAAATTTCTAGTTCAATAATTGGCATCGGTTTAAATGTATTACAAACTAAATTCGACTTTACTGGAAGTACAAGTATTTTGAGTGTTTTAAAAAAAACTATCCATAAAGAAGAAATATTTGAAAGATTGATAATAGAACTCAATAACACTTATTTACTAGTACAAAATAAAGAATATTCACGGTTAAAAGAAAACTACTTACAAAGTCTTTGGCTCCTTGGTAAAGAATCAAAATTTGAGATTAACAACTCGTTTTTTAAGGGTATTATTAGAGGTACCGATGCATTTGGAAGATTACAAATAGAAGATGTTGATGGCGTGAAAACTTACGATCTTAAGGAAATAAAGTTCACCCTTCGAAATGAACTTTAATGTTTTGAGCCATAGAATTAAATAAATTCTTTAATGGTTTTTCGGCTAAAAATTGAATTGCTTTACTCATTTTACCTTCAAAAAACAATTGTCCTGTTGTACCTTCTGAGGTTTCAGACAATCTTACTGAAAGCGTAAACGGAAATGGTGATTTCGGGCCAGAAATAAGATTTATTTCTGTGTTCTCAACTGTATTATCCAAAACCAATGGAATAATTATACCACCTTGTATTTTAAACGAACACTCAGTTGGAGTAGATAACCAAGCTGAGATTTTATCTTGTGGTAATAAAAAGTTAAGATTTTCAATATTTTTTATAAAATCGAAAACTACTGAAATTGTTTGATTAACCGAGGCTGGTATACTTTCTATTAGCATTAATTTGACCAATTACTTGGATCTTCTCTCCAATTTTTAAGTGAATCAAGGTCATCTTTCGTAATGAAATCATGCTTCAAAGCTTCTTCCATCAAAAAATCATAATTTGTCAACGTTTCAAAAGGACATTTAGCATTTTTAAAATTTTGAATTGCCACATCAAAACCATAACTAAAAATGGCAACCAATCCTTTTACTTCACAACCACCTGCACGCAAAGCCTCAACAGCTTGAAGACTACTTCCGCCAGTCGATATCAAATCTTCTATTACAACAATTTTTTGTCCAGCTTCAAAATCTCCTTCGATTTGATTCCCTAAACCATGTGCTTTAGGAGATGTACGAACGTAGATGAAAGGAACTCCTAACTCTTGAGCTACCAACGCCCCTTGAGCAATACCACCAGTTGCTACACCAGCTATTGCATCTGGTTTACCAAACTTATCCAAGATTACCTCTGCATACGATTGACGAATAAACGTTCGAATGGAAGGATAGGATAATGTTTTTCTATTATCACAATAAATAGGCGACTTCCAACCAGAAGCCCAAGTAAATGGATTTGCAGGCTGTAATTTAATTGCTTTAATTTGCAGTAAAAATTCGGCAACTTTTAATGCCCTGTCGTTATTTAAAATCATAACCGCAAATGTATAAAGTTTTTATTCAAAATCGACCAATCTTTTTTATTTCTGCAAAGGAAATTGAAAAACATAATGGAATATTCGTACGCGAAAAGTTCGCAATATCTGATAAAGTGGAACTTACAGATTTATTAACAAATTTACCAAATCATCATTTTTTGCATATAATTTGTGAAAATCCGGAAGTCACGCTATCTCTTTTCTTTGAGAATTATCAAAAAGTTGAGGCTGCGGGAGGAATTGTTCAGCGAAAAGAAAAGTACTTATTCATTAAACGCAATGGTCTTTGGGATATTCCAAAAGGTAAATTGGAGTTGAATGAAACACCTGAGTCCGGTGCTATGCGTGAAATAGAAGAAGAATGTGGTATCAAAAACTTCCAATTAAAAAAACACATACTTATAACGTATCACACGTATGAATATAAAGGTATCCCAACGTTAAAAAAAACTTATTGGTATGGATTTGAATACAATGGACCTAAAAAAGGACTACCGCAAATTGAAGAAGGTATTACCAAAATTGCTTGGAAAAAGAAAGAAGATTTAAACAAAATATTAGAAAACACGTATGCTTCTATTGCAGATGTCATATATACCTATTTTGATTACTAATCAAAATAACTTTTTTATAGTACAATCGACTGAATGAATTAATAAAAATTGTAAACTTGTAAAAAAATTAAAAAACTATGAAAATTTTATTCTCTTCTCTATTGTTATTTATCGGAAGTGTTTCTTTCGTAATTGCTCAAGATCATAATCATAATGATCCAAATCATAAGCATCCTGAAGCTACAAAAGAAAAAGCTGTTAAAAAGAAAAAGGATGCTATTACATTTAAAACTTTGACAATTGAAAGAAATGATATTCCTTATGGAGCTGATGAAACGTTTTCTTTTGAATTCAAAAACACAGGTAAAGAACCAATCATAGTGTCAAACGTACAAACAAGTTGTGGATGTACTAAAGCAAAATCACCTGAAGCACCTGTAGCACCTAAAAAATCTGCAGAAATAGCTGTAAAATACGACACAAAACGTGTTGGAGCATTTACCAAAACAATTACTGTAACAACAAATGTAGGTGAACCAATCGTTTTAACTATTAAAGGTACTGTTTTACCAGAAAAGAAGGTAGAAGAACCAGCTAAAGTTGCACCTTCTACTAAAAGTGCAGAGTAATTTAATTACCACAAAATACTAAATAAAAAAAGACGCTTTAAAGCGTCTTTTTTTATGCATTTACTTTTCTAAAACTACATTTTCTGAGGAGATTCGACACCTAATAATAATAGAGAATTAACTATAACCTTAGATACATTTCTACTTATTACTAATCGTAAATCGCGCACACTTTTATCTTCCTCAATTAACATTGGTACAGACTGATAAAAATGATTAAATGCCTTTACAAGCTCATAACAATAATTTGCAATTAGTGCAGGGGAATATGCACTTCCAGCTTCATGAATCACAGCTGGATATTGTGCTAAAACCTTAATTAATTCTTTTTCTTCATTTCCTAACAAGGCAGTATCATATCCGTTAATTTCTCCAGCCTTTGCAAGTAAAGAATTTATTCGCGCATGTGCATATTGAATGAAAGGACCGGTATTTCCTGTTAATTCAATTGATTCCTCTGGATTAAACATCATTCGTTTTTTGGGATCAACTTTAAGTAAATAATACTTTAGACCGCCCATTCCGATTTGTTTAAAAAGCACATCCTTTTGCTCAGAAGACATTCCTTCCAGGTGACCACGTTCTGAAGTCATTTCTTTAGCACTTTGAACTACTTCGGTCATTAATTCATCCGCATCTACTACGGTACCTTCTCTGGATTTCATTTTACCAGATGGTAAATCTACCATACCATAGGAAAGATGAAAACACTTATCTGCCCAACTATACCCTAATTTTTTTAGCACTAAAAACAAGACCTTGAAATGATAATCTTGCTCATTTCCAACAGTATAAACAACCCCTTCTAAGTCAGGATAATCTTTTTTACGATCTAATGCTGTTCCAAGATCTTGTGTCATGTAAACAGCTGTTCCATCCCCTCTAAGCAGTAATTTTTCATCCATTCCATCCGCTGTCAAATCCACCCAGACAGAACCATCTTCTTTTTTATAAAATACACCTTTGGATAATCCTTCACTTACTAAATCTTTTCCAAGTAAATATGTTTCAGATTCATAATACAAACGATCAAAATTCACGCCCATAGCCTCGTAGGTTGTTTTAAAACCATCATACACCCAACCGTTCATCGTTGACCAAAGTAAATATGTTTGTGGATCACGGGCCTCCCATTTCACCAACATCTCTTTCGCATCTCGCAACAAAGAAGTTTCATTTTTTGCTAATTCTTTTATTTTAGCATCTAAATCCGCTTGTGCTTTTTCTTCTTTTCCGATTTTTGCTTCTACAAATTTTTGATATTGCTCCACCACATGTGCTGAAAATCCATCAAATTCATTGGATTCCCACTTGGCAATTAATTCTTTTGCTTCTTTATTAAATTCTTGATCAAAAACTACATAATATTTACCTACTAGCTTATCTCCTTTTAAACTTGTGTTTTCCGGAGTTTCACGTTCACCGTTGATATTTACTGGTGAAAATCGTTCCCAGGCCAACATACTTTTACAAATATGAATTCCGCGATCGTTTATAATTTGAGTTTTGATTACTTTGTGTCCGTTTGCTTTTAAAATTTCAGCAACGGAATATCCTAAAAAATTATTCCGTAGATGTCCTAAATGAAGCGGTTTATTGGTATTAGGAGAAGAATATTCCACTAATATAGTACCTTTTGAATCTGCTTTTTTACGACCGAATGAATTATCTGTATCTATTGCGAATAATTTATTTTTCCAATATTCAGAAGAAAGACTTATATTAAGAAATCCCTGAACGACGTTATAACTAGCAATTTCTGAAATATGCTGTTTTAGAAACTCACCAATCTGATTGGCAGCATCAATCGGCGAGGATTTTAATAATTTTGCAAATGGAAAGACAACCAATGTTACGTCTCCTTCAAATTCTTTTCGTGTCAACTGAAATTGAACTGACTTTTCCTCGATTTTTATTCCAAATAATTGTTCGGATTGTTCAAGTAACAATTGTTTTATTTTGTTTTCCATATTTATTTTGTGATGGTAGATACCAATTTTTCAACCAAGCCAAAAGCGACCTCCGCCATTTCGTTTTTCTTTTCGTCTAAACATGGATTAATTTCCACAAATTCGACACAACATACTTTTTTACTTTCTAATAATCCTTGCATAATTGCATCTGCTTCTTCTGGAAATAGTCCATCTTTAACAGGAGTACCAGTTCCGTGCGAAGTCACTATAGGATCCATTGAATCTACATCAAAAGATATATAGATCAAATCACAATGGGTGAGTTTTTGTAAAATTTCATACACAATTACATTAGTAGATTTAGCTCTTACTTCTGCCACAGCGTAATTTTTAATTCCTAATCTATCAATGATTGCATCTTCTTGCGCTTCGGTATCGCGCACCGAAACAAACACTAAGTCTTCAGGAGTAATTTTAGGAACAATTCCGTGCAAATTCTTTAATTCCTCCCACAATAATTTTTCTGCTTCTGAGATGTCATTTACTTTACAAGGTAAATTATCCTCATTTAAAGAAGTTGAAAGTGGCATTCCATGCATATTTCCCGATGGTGTTGTATAAGGAGAATGTATATCACCATGTGCATCGATCCAAACTACGCCTAATTTTTTATTTGGGAAAGCATGACGAATTGCCGCGATTGTTCCACCAGCAGACCCGTGATCCCCAGACAATAAAAAAGGAAAATTGTTATTCCTGTAAATTTCGGAAATGTGTTTATCCAGTCCTTTAAAAACAGTTAATAATCCATCGATATTTTTGGCATATTGAAAAGTAGAATCCTTATCCAACAAGTTATTACAATCTTCCATACAAACAACTGGAGATTGACCAAAAAGCGTGCTTCTATTTTTACGAGCAGCAGTAATTAGAGCAAATGGACCTAAAGAGGCTCCTCGGGTACCTGCTGTAATTTCAGATGGATTTAGGAGAAAAGTTATATCTTTATACATAAATTCAAGAATACTATAGACGCAAAAATAATACATATCCCTGAATACCTCACACTTTATGAAATTCATCTTATTTTTTTCACTACTCCTTTCATACTTAACTACAAATGCACAAACATTCAAACCCTTTGAAGGAGAAATGACATATAGTGTAGAATTAATACATCCAGAGACAAAGAAACCTAAACTTATTTCATTTACTACTATTTTCACTAATGATACGTTAGTAAGAACAGAGAGTGAAAACTTAGCATTGGGTAAACAAACGCTAATTCGACATTTACTTCTTTCCAAACAATATGTTTTACTTGAATATCAGGGAAGTAAATACGCAATTCAACAAACAATAAATAAAGATACATCTACTACAAAATACATTTTCACCGCTTGCCGAGGTTATAAGCGATTTTGCGGCATAAAAGCGAAAAAAATCATGGTAAATCACCCAAATTTCAAGGCGCCTTTAGCAATGTATTACACAAAAACAATTAGTCCAAAATATATTGGAATACTTCAAGGTTTGGAAGGTTTACCAGTAAAATATTATTTACAAACAGAAGACGGTTTACTTTGTTATACACTCAGATCTATAAATGAAAAAGAAATTCCAAAAGGACTTTTTTTAGTGAGTAAAGACTATGAAAAAATTTCTTTCCCAGACTTTCTAGAACGCATAGGTAAATAATCATTTTACAAACTAACATTTCACTTTTTATACTTCTTAAAGAATCTCCCATTTTAAGGACAATCAGATTGTATCTTCGTAAGATAGTTTACGCGAAGATATGTCATTAGAAAATCAATATATACAAAGAAATCAGGAAGAGACAATTCCTGACACACCAAAAAAAACAAGAAAAAGCAGCTCAAAAGCTGAAAATCAAACTTCTACAGAAAAGAGTTCAGTTATTGAAAAATTTTCACAACGTTGGGATAAAAAACGTGCTTCTACGATTACCGGTGCATTATTGATTTGTCTTTCTTTTTATTGTTTACTCGCTTGTGTTTCCTACTTATTCACGTGGCAAATTGATCAAAACAGAATTATAGGTAAGGGTTTTATTTCTTTTATTTTTGAATCTAATATACAACAAGTTGCTAACTGGAATGGTAAATTGGGTGCATGGATTTCTCACACACTTATATTTAATGGATTCGGTATTGCCTCGTTTGTAATTCCTTTTTTAATTTTCCTTTATGGCTTAAAATTATTAGCAAATATTCAGTTTATACCAATCCAAAAAACTACATCTAAATCCTTAGTATGGATGGTTTGGTCTTCCATTTTTTTAGGATATTTTGCGAATTACATCCATTTTGTTGGTGGATCATTTGGATATTATATCAATCATTGGTTACGCTACACTATTGGAGAAATAGGAACATTTGTCTTTATTTTAGTGCTTTTGTATATAGTTTTAGTAATCTTACACAATCCGAATTTTCAAGAAATGTTTGCTAATTTAATTACACATTTCACCAAAGAGGATACGGATGAAGAAGAATCGCAAGAAGAAGAAGAATACGAGAACAAATTGCGTATCAAACACACGGTTACACCTGATGATCTGCATATTATAAATCCAATTAAAGATGAAGATATTCAAAATGAATTTATTAGTAAACCTGTATTATTTGATGAGGATGATGCATTTGAAACGGTAAATCCAATAAATGTAAAGCAAGATATTCCAAGTAATATCATCCAAGAAATTGAAGAAGACTTTGAAGCACTTTCGCAACCAATCGCACCAATTACAGCCATTGAAAACGATGACTTCATTATAGAAATTCCTGAAAACACGTATAGTCCGATAACAAACGAACATCCATCTACACTAGAAATTGCAGATGATTTTCAAGTTGATGTTCCTGAGAATGAAGAAATATTGTCTGAAGAAGAAACAGATGATTTACGCAAAGAATATGGTGACTATGACCCAACACTAGAGCTTTCAGGATACATGCTCCCATCTATCGATTTATTGCGTGACTGGGGTAATACAGAAGTAAGTATCAACAAACAAGAATTAGAAGATAACAAAAATCGGATTGTAGAAACATTATCGCATTACAAGATAGATATCGCTAAAATTAAAGCGACTGTTGGTCCGACTGTAACACTTTATGAAATTATTCCTGCACCAGGAGTTCGTATATCTAAAATTAAAAATCTAGAAGACGATATTGCCTTGAGTTTGTCTGCGCTTGGAATTCGTATTATTGCTCCAATACCAGGAAAAGGAACAATTGGTATCGAAGTACCAAATAGTAATCCTCAAATGGTTTCGATGCGTTCGTTAATTGCGTCGGAGAAATTTCAAAATTCTGACTTTGAATTACCAGTTGTATTAGGGAAAACGATTACCAATGAAACGTATACGTTTGATTTAACGAAGATGCCTCACTTATTAGTTGCAGGTTCTACAGGTCAAGGTAAATCAGTTGGATTAAACGCAATTCTAATTTCTATATTATACAAAAAGCATCCAGCGCAAGTTAAGTTTGTATTAATAGATCCGAAGAAAGTGGAATTAACACTTTACAATAAAATCGAGCGACACTTTTTAGCAAAATTACCTGGCGAAGAAGACGCGATAATTACAGATACATCCAAAGTAGTTGCAACGTTAAACTCCTTATGTATTGAAATGGATGAACGTTACGAATTATTGAAAGATGCAGGAGTACGTACGATTAAAGAATACAATACTAAATTTATTGCACGAAGATTAAATCCTGAAAAAGGACATCGTTACTTACCCTATATAGTGGTACTAATTGACGAGTTTGCGGATTTAATTATGACAGCAGGTAAAGAGGTAGAACATCCAATTGCACGTATCGCTCAGTTAGCAAGAGCAATTGGTATACACCTTATAGTAGCAACACAAAGACCATCTGTGAACGTAATTACAGGTATGATTAAAGCCAACTTCCCTGCGCGTATTGCTTTCCGTGTACTTTCAAAAATAGATTCTCGAACCATTTTAGATTCTTCTGGAGCGGATCAATTAATCGGTCGCGGGGATATGTTAATATCTACAGGTCAAGATATGATTCGTTTGCAATGTGGATTCGTAGATACACCTGAAGTAGAAGAAATTTGTGCTTTTATTGGTGATCAACGTGCTTATCCTGACGCATTATTGTTACCCGAATATGTTGGTGAAGGCGCAGAATCAAAAGAGTTTGATTTAGGAGATATTGACCCTATGTTTGCAGATGCCGCGCGTATCGTAGTTATGCATCAACAAGGATCTGCAAGTTTATTGCAACGTAAATTAAAATTAGGGTATAATCGTGCTGGTAGGATTGTAGACCAATTGGAAGCATTTAATATAATTGGTACATTCCAAGGAAGTAAAGCACGTGAAGTTTTATTTTCTGATATAGAATCACTTGACGAGTTCTTAAAGGTAAAAGGATTATTCTAACTTGATTTAATCTTTTTTTAATGATAATGTTGGACTACTTTATTTAAAGTTATAAATTAATAATTTATTGCTTAGAAAACATAGTTGTTTCATACCCAATAATCTTATTTCCAATCATTAAAATATAAATTCCAGAAGGAATTGATGAAACTTCATGTATTATCGCATTTTTACTCTTTACAACCTCTAAATTATCTTTATAAATTAATTTACCAGAAGGGGTGAAAATTGCTAATTCTACCAAATGATTAAATTCTGAAAAATAATATACTTGCAAAAAATTATCCGAGATTGGATTCGGAAATACCTGCAGTTTATAAAATTGTTCGGGTACATAATCTATAGAAACTATATCGGAATAAGTGAATTTACCATCGAAATCAATTTGCTTCAATCTATAGTACCCTACTCCATTTATAGGATTATTATCAAAGCCAGTATACCAGATATTTGATTTACTTTCCATATTCCCTTTTTTTGTGAAAATTTGTTCAAACGATTGTCCGTCTTTTGATCTTTCCACTGAAAAAAAATCATTGTTATATTCCGAGGCTGTTTCCCAATCTATTCTAACTTTTTGAGATGCAGGAACAGCAGTAAAATTCAACAAACGAATAGGTAAGGCGATAACATTCTCTACCACAAAAGGAGAAAGTGATGTAACACTAGATCTTGATTGACTAAACGTATATTCCGCATGATTTCTTGCTGAAATATTATCTGCATTATAGTCCCACGATACACCATTAAAATGACCAACATGACAATTCGATCTTGAAAAATTAGCTTGTTCACGTGCAATTGTCCATTGTAACGTTATGTCAGCTTTAATTCCGTCCTTATTTGCAGAAATAAACCATGTTCTATCCACACCATTCTCTAATTTAGGACTGCCATCATACCCATTTTCCAATCTATTCTTTCCTATGCGTACACTAAAGTCACTAGTGTTTCCATTATTTTTAATTAGACACGGAGTATAATCATACTTATTCGAAGAATATCCTACTGGGAAAATTTGAGCACCCGCTTCGGAATCTTTACGTAACTTTTTTCTCGTTAATTTCCCTAAGTCGTTTGTGACAACAAAACTAGTATTGGTATATCCTTCGATCGAAGTGGTTGAATCGATCTCTAAATCAAATTTTTCTAAAGTCAAATATGCCCCTAATACCAACTTGTTTTTCACATCAACATCGCCCGCTAAATGAACTGGTGCATGAATATTTAGATTGTAAAAAACATTTTTTGCTTTACCAAATATTGAGGTGTTTTCACCAGACATTATTACTGTATTTTGTCTGGCAATAAATTCCGCACCGCTATTTTTCCAATTACCATTGGTTTCAATAGTATATCCTCTTGCATCCAGTACACCATTAATTAATTCTATATCTCCATTTTTAATAAATTGAGGTGCCTCAAAAATAACCTTGCCTTTTAACAATTTCAAATACCCTAAATTTGTGTTTGTTCTAGTAAAAAATAAATCTCCATTTCCAGTCTTAGTAACATTCCCTGTCCCATGTATTAAACCACATTTTACAGTTCCATCTCCATCTAAAATTAAGTTTGAATGATTATTTAATAAAATATGAGTAAGATTTATACGTCCATTTATTGCTTTAACTCTTACATTTTTAGAATTCGAAATAATTGAACCATTCCAAGTATTTTCACCCTCTAGATTTCGTAAAACTTCATTTTCTGAATTTGTACTGTCTTGAATCCATAAAGTGTCTTGTATTGCAATTCCATTTTGAACCTCTACAGTAGCACCTGATTTAACTTCAACTCCGCCAATATTTAGACCAAAAGCCTCCGAATGTTGCACATTTACATTACCTTCATATACAATCGTTTTCCCTGAAAATAAATTTTGACTTTTAAGATATAGCGTTCCTTTTCCTTTTTTACATACACCTCCCAAACCAACAATTGGAGCATCTTGTACATCGATTGTAGAGTCTCCATCAAACGTAACTTGATTATTTCCAATAGAAAAACCGCCAAAAAAAATTATTTTTCCATTTCCACTAGTATTTATTGTTGCGTCGTCATTTACTATAATTGGCAATCTACAATTAGTTGGATTTTTCGAGGTATTAAGTATCACTCCAGAATTAGCTATTCCATCGCCTTTTATTTGCATATTTTTCCAATCAGTCATCAATTGTGCGTTTAGATCTAAGACGCCTCCAGAATCAACAATTACTGAACTAAGTTTATTTCCTGTCCAATTTAACGAAAGTTTAGCTCGATGACCAGTTTGAATAATGTATACACCTTCTTGTGTTTTAAAATCTAGAGGAAAAACACCTGTAGCATCTTTTTTTGTATTCCAATTTTTCAATTCTTGAGCAGGAAGATTTTCCTCTTCACTTACAGAATAAAATACATTTATTGGTCCCTCGAAACATCCCATATGATTATCTAACGATTCACCACTTCGCCCCCCTACTATACCATTTATATCGTCCGAACAATCTGCTTCATGCTGCAAATCTGCTGCTGGTCTAAATTTTGAAACATCTATTTCTGCTTCATTTAAACTTATCATAAAAGGTAACACCGACACTTTACAATGTTCATTTTCATCCGAATTCATACAAGAAAACCAATTATTTAACGATACGTCTATATGCACAAATGCAAACTTTTCTGAAGATGGAGCTACAAAATAATTATTTCTAAAATTTTGTTTAGGTGAGCTAATTGAATTTGTAAAATATGCATAATGAAAACCACTTCCCCCTATTCGAGCATTTTGAAAAACATTATTTACAAACAAAAATTTAGCATCTGTATTTGTACTATTTTGACTCAACACATATGAATTTTGATTGCCTTGCATGCTTAATCCTCCAATATCAATTGTATTATAAAACACACTAATCGTATTAGCTTTTATACTATTTGTAAATTGTAAACCATACAATGTGACGGCATTATCAAAAGTGTTAACTCCATCAGAATTCCGAATTGAAATAAAATTATTTATAATACGTTGACTAGCCGCAAACAAATACAACCCGTAAACAACTGAATTACTTGAGTTTAAACTATAAATATTTCGAATCTTATTTTTCTTGATTGTATTAGTATTTAAAGAATTATCTCCGAAATAAATCCCGAAAATTTCACTCGAAAACAAACCTCTATTTGAACAACCTATTTTGTCTATCAAATTTGAAGTTAAATCTACATTAGTTTTTGTTACACTCCCAATAACTATACCTCCCACCACATAATCTATAGCTTCTCCACAATCAATTAACGAAATATTATTATTTTGAATTTTAAAATTGGCACCACTATTGCTAAGTACAATTCCACCGTGATTATAGTTTACATTCTTTGTAAAAGAGTAACATTTAGATTTAGAAAGAATCTGAATTGGTTTTGAATTATTCCCACCAATTATATTGGACAAGATACATGCGATACCAGTTGTATTATTTACATAAATAGCTTTGAAAAACCCGTTATTAATTTGGAAAGCATGTATCGTATTATTAATAATAAACGTATTACTACCAGCATCTTGGTAAATACCAACACTCAAAGCCTCTAAATTTTCTCCCAATTGGGCCATATTTCCTAATCCCCCTATATTATTACTAGATATTAATAGCTCAGTCGTATTCGATATATTGTAAATCCCATAAATTTGGGATGCTCCTAAACCATATACTGAGCAATTTAATATTTCATTTTCATAGATTATTTGTTTACCAACATTAGCGTTGTTAATGCCGTAAAAAACACAAGTAGCATTTCCTGTTTCAGGACCTCCGATTTGAATTGTATTTGCATCGGTACTACTGCCAATTTTATTATTGTTTATCACACAATCGCCGTTTCCTATTGTACGAATTCCATGAAAAATTGCTCCTTTTGTTGCGTTATTTATCGTTGAAATATTACCAATTAGATTCTTCGTTATTAATATTGAACCATTTGTATTTACCAAAACTGCTTGTATTAGCGCACCTGATACACTTGATAAAATTTTGATTGCATTTGTAGACATTTTTAGTGTATCTCCAATTCGATTACCTAAAATTGTAGCAGAGTTTGCTATCGGAATTCCAGAAACATATATAGCAGTAAATACACCTGGATTTACAGAACTACCATCGGTATTGTTTAAAATAATGTTACATACTGTATTAAATTGGATGATATTTGGCTTATTCCCGCCAGTCGCAGAAACATAAATTGGAAAAAAATGATTCGGACTTGCAATTAAACTATATGGATTACCAGTACAATAAGAGGATTGTCCACCAATATAATTTCCATCAATTAGATAACCACTCCCTTCATTAACTATATGAATTCCATATACAGTCGAACTAGGTTTAAAGGAAGTTGTTTGATAAAAATGATTTTCTTTAATTATCCAAAACTGATTATACCGATCTAAAAAAACACCCGCAGAAGTACAATTGACAAACTTATTATTAGAAATATGATTGATTTCATTTTTTTTTAGTAGCCCATCACCTATCGAATATATTGCATTAGCGATAGATTTTCCATTACAATTTTGAATCTTACAATTCGAGATTGAATCATGACAATTGGATGTACTTAAAAAAGAAGTAAATTCGATTACACCACGAGATTTATTAGACTGAGCACCTTCTATTGTCAAGTATTTTAACGAATTATATGTTGCACCTGAAGAAAAAAGAAAAGTGGAACCTAAGGAATTTGAATTTTGAATGGTTAATTGAGATGTTTCTCCTCTACTGGATGGTCTTCCATCTATTGTAATAAAATCTGCTTGATTAAAATGAACAATTGTATTTTCCATCGACTTTCCTATCATTAAATTTTTAGCATCCTGAGCAGGACGAATCAACAACGTATTTGAAGCGCCTAAACAAGTAAACGAATTGATTTTTAAAGGATAAATTTCTGCAGTAGAAGTATATGTACTTTGTAATTCAAGTATTAATGCAGAATTCAAACCGTTTTCGGAAATAGCTTTTATTACATCTGTTAATCTTATGTAATCTCCTGTAGGACCTACCGATTTTACGCCACTCAAATTACATTGTATTTTTAAAGATGTAAGCGAATCGTAGGTACCTAATACAAATGAACAATCTGGAATAATTTCTTCTAAGGACTTTAAACTCCTACTTACTTTTGGCTGTTGTTGTTCCCCAAGAGTTACATTCGATTGACCTAT
>CANHRS010000028.1 GCA_947463445.1 Flavobacteriia bacterium
AAGGTTGCTTTGGTTTCATTACTGTATGTTGCATTTGCAGGGGTGCTGTTGGCTACATCCGAATAACTTCCTCCACTTGTTGTAGAATACTGCCATTGATAAGTTAAACTTGTTCCGCCAGTTACTGTTACACGTGGTGAATACGTTCCCCCTTCACAGATAGAACCTGCTGTCGGTTGTAATGTTATTGTTGGTTTATTAACAACATTGATCGTTTGAATTGATGAATTTTCAGAATTACAAACCCCACTCTTTACCTCTGCTCTATATTGTGTCGTTGCTGTGAGATTACTCGCTGTATGTGTTGGCGTATTATTTGAAATATCTGTCCATGTTGTTCCATCTATGGAACTCTGCCATTTTGTAATCGTTCCTTTATAACCACTTAAGGTTAATACAGTACTATTGGTTCCTGAACATACAGTTGTTCCTCCTGTTAAACTTCCGCCTACACTCGCTTCATCTACCTTTATCGTTCCTGTTGCACTCAAACCACCACATCCACCTAACAATGGTATACTGTAACTAAACGTTCCAGATACGCTTGGAGTACCGCTTATTGTTATTGTTCCTGTTACAATATCATAAGATGCACTTAATCCTGAGGGTAAACCATAATTATTAGTTGTACCATCAATACCTGTAGCTCCGCTGGTTGTATGTGTTATATTAGTTAGTAGGGAATTGATACACACGGAAGGTGTTGATGATGCAGCTCCTACTGAGCATGGATTACTCTCATATGCTCCGATGTCATATCCTGCTCCCAATGGCCTAGATACCGATAATATATCATCCGATGGTGCTCCTGCTGCAGTTGCTGCATCTATACAAGTTGAGGTTGTAGCTAATGAGTAATCATTAGATGCTACATTTTTAAATCCTGGATCACTAGTAAATGAATTTAAAACTGTAATACGATATAGATTTTTATAGTAAGAATAATTCAAATTAGTAGCTCCACTAGCACAGTAAATATCTTTAAAACTATTATTATAAATAATGCAATTTGTAAGTTTAGAACCACCATCTGTAAAATAAACACCTCCTGTATAAGATACTGGTGCAGAATTATTAGCTATTGTACAATTAGTCAAATTCCCTATGCAGCCACCTTTTAAATAAATACAACCATGATTATTACCATTAATTTTATTTCCATAGACTAAGCAATTCGTCATAGTAAAAACTGTTGAAGTTGGGCAATCATAAAAAATTGCAGATCCAGCACCAACTCCAGTTAATGAATTAGTTATAAATTTACATTTAGTAATATTTAAATGTAATTTATGACCAGCTGAAATATAAACTGCTCCTCCACCCTCTACAGCAGAACAATTTACAAAATTAGTATTTGAAATCTCCCACGTATTTTCTGTACCCCCTACGTACTTTTGAAAATAAATAGCACCTCCAAAAACCGAACCATTTCCAGAATTACAGTTTTCAAAATAACAATCAGATATTTTTAAATTTTTAATATTCAAATCATTAGAGTAAATTGCTCCGCCAGAAGTAGTTGCTCCACCAGTCGCTTTATAATTTTCAATTTTAATTTTATTTAATTTAATATTCGAATTTTTTTCATCTGAAAAAATCAACCATCTTCCATTATTGTCAGATTTAAAGATACTAGTAGGTACTCCTGCGGCATCCAAAGCAGCTCCTTGTATTACAAAGCCTTCATCATCAGAACCAAGGGTTATATTCTTTTCAGTAGTATAAATTCCCGCAGCTACAAAAATAGTATCACCTGAACCTATTTTATACGTAGAAAAAACATTTGCTAATGTTGCTTTCGGAGCTGTTGATGTTAAACCATTATTTGTATTGTTCCCAGTTGGAGAAATAAAATAATTTGTTGGAATTGCATATAATTGAAAGGTAAAAAATGATATAATAATTAAAAAAAGTAATCTTGAATACATAAATATTTCGTTTTAAGCAAAAAGTAAATGTACAAATTACAGATTAATTTTTTTTAAAATTATTTCACCAACTCTACGTATCCAGATTCTACATCAGAACCATCTCCTTTTTTATCAATTATATAGTAATAAGTACTTGTTGGTAATTCCTTATTAACCATAATATTCTGAATACTTGGTTTTCAATCCCAGTCATCTTCATAGGTTAAGACTTTCATAAACTAAATTTACCACAACGTTTATTTATAACGATTTATAACTTGGATTTTTCGGCACCTTGCTTTGTTTTTTTGTGAAAGTTTGGGCACAAAAGTTTGTGAGTACAATTACAACTGCAATGATTCTATCGCTCGAGCATATTTTGCTGCAACAACAAGTTTTATCGTATTACAAGAAAGCCTGTCTTTGCTTGAAATCATTGGGGAATAGCAATTATTCTAGGATTAATTACATTTAATGTGCTCGATGCTAAATCAGGAGTTGGTTCACATTAAATTCTGCTTTTGTGTTGGATTTACTCAAATGATGTATAGAGTCACTGTGGAATTTGGATATGTAAAATAGTTGTAAATTAACAGTAGACTGACGTTTAAAATTTATATTTTTGAACTTATTAAATCATGTTTAAAATGAAAAAAACAATTTACCTTCTAGTATTTGTAATTGCTCTATTTTCTTGTAAAAAAGAGAGTAATATTCCTTCAAGTACATTGCCAAACCCTACAAATTCAATAACTTGTGTTGATAATCCGAATATTAATTTTACAAGTATCGGAACTCCCATAGGAAAATTTGGAGAGTGTATAAAAGATATAGATGGGAATACCTATAAGACTGTTACTATTGGCACTCAAACTTGGATGGCAGAAAATTTGAAAGTTAGTAAATACAATGATGGTACTGCTATACCAAATGTTACAGACAGTTTACAATGGCCAAAACTAACAACAGGTGCATGGTGTAATTATAATAACATCGACTCATTAGGGAAAATTTATGGTAAACTTTATAATTGGTATGCCGTAAGTCCAACAACGAATGGAAACAAAAATGTATGTCCTTCAGGGTGGCATGTGCCTACAACTATTGAAATAAATCTTTTACGTGATTATTTCGGAGGTGAAAGTGTAGCTGGTAATACAATGAAAGAAATAGGATTCTTACACTGGAATTCTCCAAATGTAGGAGCTACTAATTCCTCTCTGTTTTCAGCAATACCAAGCGGATTAAGAAATCCTGATGGAGTTTTTAAGTCCATTGGTATTAATTGTTTATTGTGGAGTTCAAATGATGGTAATAATTCGTGGTGTTATTACCTAACTTACAAAGATGATGATCTAACAGATTGGTATACATATAAAACAAACGGCTTTTCTGTTCGCTGCCTTAAAGACTAGATAAAAATAAATTCATACAAATGAAAAAAACAATTTACCTTCTGGTATCAGTAATTGCTCTATTTTCTTGTGAAAAAGAAAGTAGTATTCCTACTAGTACAGTACCAAACCCTACAAATTCAATAACTTGTATTGATAATCCGAATATTAACTTTACAAGTATCGGAACTCCCATAGGAAAATTTGGAGAGTGTATAAAAGACATAGATGGGAATATCTATAAGACTGTTACTATTGGCACTCAAACTTGGATGGCAGAAAATTTGAAAGTTAGTAAGTATAATGATGGCGCGCCTATTCCAAATGTTGCAGAAAATAGTCAATGGAAAAAAAATACAACAGGTGCCTGGTGTAATTATAATAACAGCGACTCATTAGGGAAAATTTTCGGCAAACTTTATAATTGGTATACCGTAAGTCCAATAACGAATGGAAACAAAAGTGTATGTCCAACCGGATGGCATGTGCCAACAGATTCCGAGTGGACTCTATTAGCAGGGTATTTAGGAGGTGAAAGTGTAGCTGGAGGATTAATGAAAGAAATAGGGTTATTAAAATGGAATACACCAAATTTAAATGCAACAAACACCTCAAGGTTCACTGCTATACCAGGGGGTTATAAATTCGAAAATGGTGATTTCCTAAATATTAATAAATATGGATATTGGTGGAGTTCTTCTGAATCTGACACCTACGATTCATTCAACTATATTTTACGCGAGGAAATTAGCGATTTAGATAGAGATGATATAAACAAGAATAATGGCTTTTCTATTCGCTGTCTAAAAGACTAAAATAACTATACATTGAAATGGATGAGTGTTCATAGCCCATTTTTTCTTGACTAAAATTTTTTCACGATTAATACCAAGATTTAGAGAAAAGATTAAAATCAGTTATAGTTTTAGTACAGTTTTATTTCATTTTTGATGCACCAAACGTGTAATTGCCCAATAATCATGAACAAAAAAAGCCTCACATTTCTGTAAGGCTTTGATTTTTAAGTGGTCCCACCTGGGCTCGAACCAGGGACCACCTGATTATGAGTCAGGTGCTCTAACCAACTGAGCTATAGGACCGTTTCCCGATGTTTGTTCTAACCATCCCGATAGCTATCGGGAGAGCTATAGGACCATAATTCACTACTGAATTATTTTGGTTTGCAAATATAAGAAGGAAACTTAAATATGCAAGTTGAATGTTTAAAAAAATAGCATAAAGAGTGGTCCCACCTGGTCCAAATCTATTAAATTTACTTTTACTAAAACTCTTATCTAATAACTCATATAACTTATAACTCTCTTCCTATGCAACCACCAAAAAAATGGAAAATGCTATTAATTACCTGGTTATTTGTTTATCCAGTAATTAATATTTTATTTCTAACTGTCTTCCCATTTGTGAAAGACGCGCATCAGTTGATCAAAACATTAGTACTTACGTTAATTTTAGTGCCATTACTTGGCTTTTTTGTTCCTAAATTGCACAAAAAATTTGACGGATGGATTCGAAAGTAATTTTGTTCTGCAGTTTGAGTATTTTATTCTCATGTGCGCGCCTCAAACAAGCGGAAAATAGTGGAATGCAAAAGAAACCAGATTGTAGTTTTACTACATACGCGAATGAACAACAAGAAAAAAACATGGATACAAGAAAATGGGTAATTTATAAAACAAAAAATGATTATTCTAACCTTGTTCCAATCCAGCTATCAGAGGATAAACAAACAATAATCGCTTATCCTGCACCGGAAGATTTAATGCAACATGGAAATAAGAATGCTATGCAACTTAAAAATGGCTATTTAATTGATTTAGTTGGTGTAAGCAAAAACACTGTTTTTACTGTTTTTACGCTGGAAGCATACCAAAAAATGCAAACTCCTTCTCTGGAAAATTTTAAAAAAAATATAATCGATAGTGATCCATTCAGTGAAATGTATGTATGTAATCACAATTACACCTTATCAGAAATTGAGAAAATTATAAATGATTCTACATTTTCTTCTATTTGCTCTAAAGTTAAATAAGAGAAAATAGTAACGAAAACAGGAATAACTATTAAAAAAATAATGGTATTATACATTGGAGGTATAAGTATTTATATTTTAGCGGATAGTTTACTCAATAAATAGTACTAAATAGGTAGTTAGATTGTATCGTGCGTATTTTGTCGATTAAACCTAAAATAATATTTTTGTAAATAAAAGAGTATGGCAATTTTAACGATTCCTGAAAAAAATAAGCAACTTACGGATGCAACAGAAATTCGTGCTTTTTTCCAAGAAAGAGGTATCTTTTTTGACCAATGGCACTGTGATGTAGTATTCGAAGATAAAGCTACTCCAGAAGAAATACTGCATGCGTATGATAAGGACCTAAAACCATTTATGGAAGCAGGAGGTTACCAAACTGCAGATGTTATTTCCATCAATAAATTAACAGAAAACTACGATGCAATTCGCGCTAAATTTTTAGCAGAACATACCCATTCCGAAGATGAAATTCGCTTTTTTGTAGATGGTAAAGGGTTGTTTTGGTTTAATTTAGAAACAGAACCTGTGTTTAATTTATTGTGTGAACAAGGAGATTTAATTTCTGTTCCAGCAGGTACCAAACATTGGTTTGATGCCGGACCTGAAAATCCATTTGTGAAAGCAATTCGCATTTTTATCGATATGTCTGGCTGGGTTCCAGAATATACTGGTTCTAAATTAGAAGAAAAATTCACAGATATTACTGTGCATAATTAAGCCACTCTGAGCGGAGTCGAAGAAATGTCACTCTGATTGAAGTCGAAGAGCAATTATTTAATCCGTTTAATTTTTCTTTAACAAATTATTCATCCCTCTTCGGAGGGATTTTTTTATTTTTGAAATACCTAAAGTTATTTTAATGTCCAAACCAACTTTCATTCTTACAGATATCGAAGGAACAACCACTTCGGTTTCTTTTGTGTACGATGTGCTTTTTCCCTATTTCAGAGAAAATATACAAAAAGTACGCACGATGCTTCATCTTCCAGAAGTACAAGCAATTTTCCAAGAAACAATTCGTTTGACACACGAAACAGAAAATATAATTATCACAACGGAAGAGGAGGTGATTGAAACGTTGATGCGTTGGTCCAATGAAGATAAAAAGATCACTCCTCTGAAAGATTTACAAGGAATTCTTTGGAAAGAAGCATATGAAACTGGTACAATAAAAGGACATGTTTATGAGGATGTTGCTCCTGCTTTAAAAACTTGGAAAGATGCTGGAATCCAATTAGGAGTTTTTTCATCCGGATCAATTGCAGCACAAAAATTAATCTTTGGATACAGTGTTGCAGGTGATTTGACACCCTATTTTTCCGCCTATTTCGATACAACAACGGGTGGTAAACGAGAAATGGATACCTATCTGAAAATAAGTAAAGAATTAAACCTACAACCTTCGGACATCTTATTTTTATCGGATATTGTAGAAGAATTAGAAGCAGCGCAACAAGCAGGCTTGCATACTATGCAACTAACACGACCTGGAACAATTGCAAATTGGAAAAACACAGCCAATGCTTTTTCCGATATCCTCCGTACAGACGCGATGCTTCGCGTCTCAAGATGATGCCTCGCGTCTCTCTTAAATTAATCATTCATCATTCATAATCCTTAACCCATAACTCAACCCCCTTTTTCCCATGACAAAATTCCGCACCATCTGGCCTACAGCCGATAAATACGTAGAAGTAATCGATCAACGCAAACTTCCACATGAATTCGTAACAGAAAAATTGATTACCTACAAAGATGCAGAGGTAGCAATCAAAGAAATGACTGTACGAGGAGCTCCTTTAATTGGCGCGACTGCAGCTTATGGCATCTATCTTGCTGTGCGTGAAATGGTGGAAAAAGAATTAGATGGATCGTTTTTAGATCAAGCGTTTTCGGATTTACGTGCATCTCGTCCAACTGCTGTTAACTTATTTTGGGCATTGGATAAAATGCGTGAAGCAATGGATAATGCCGATGATTTCGTTCAAACAGCGTGGGATGCTGCAGCAGCAATCGTGGAAGAAGATGTGGAAACGTGTCGCATGATTGGTGTACATGGTTTACCGCTGATTGAAGAAATCGCACAGAGAAAAAATGGGGAAGTGGTAAACATTTTAACACATTGTAATGCAGGTATGTTGGGATGTGTAGAGTGGGGAACCATCACTTCACCAATATACCAAGCAATCCAAAAAGGAATTAAAGTACATGTGTGGGTAGATGAAACACGTCCAAGAAATCAAGGGTCTAATTTAACTGCATATGAATTAACACGTCATAATGTTCCACATACACTTATTGTAGATAATGCAGGTGGCCACCTAATGCAACACGGCATGGTAGACATGGTGATTGTTGGTACAGACCGCACGACACGTCAAGGCGACGTAGCAAACAAAATTGGAACATATTTAAAAGCATTAGCTGCTTACGATAATAAAATTCCTTTTTATGTAGCATTACCATCCACAACCTTGGATATGACGATCAATAATGGTTTAACAGAAATTCCGATTGAAGAACGAAACCAAGATGAGGTGCGCTACATGATTGGCAAAGGTCCAAATGGAAACATTGAATCGGTATTGATTTGTCCAGAAACAACCCCAGCGAGTAATTATGGATTTGACGTAACACCTGCACGTTTGGTGACTAAAATAATTACCGAAAGAGGAGTGTGTGATGCTTCGGAAGAAGGCTTATTAAGCTTGTTCCCAGAATATAAATAAAATTCAGTTTCATCCGACTGAGCGAAGTCGAAGTCAAACCCACTCCCAAAATCAGCGGTTGAAACTACAACCTAAACATACCACAGCGTCGCAAAACATGTCGCCTCGGAAAAGTAAAGCCGGTACCCATAGAATAAGTAAACGAAAGAAAAAATAGTGTTTGACGACGAAGGAGGAGTTTATTTTTTCTCGTTTACGTTTCGTTATGGGTGGTTGCTTTTCCAGCGACGAAGGTCTTTTTGCTTACTTTTTTTACACTGAGCTTGCCGAAGTGTGACCAGAAAAAAGTAAGAGAAAAACCTTTGTTTCGCAAAGCGAAACAAAATCACTTCAAACATCAACAAAACTATTCAAAAGACACATGCTATAATTAAATGTATACATTTGTATTTAGGGACTTTGAAATAAATTATGCGACAAAAAATCTTTATATTTTCAGGACTTGGTGCAGACCATCGCGTATTTCATAAAATGAATTTTCATGAGTTTGAGCCAGTATATATCCATTGGCTCGAACCATTTAAAAATGAAACAATTCAAAATTATGCTCTACGCATTTCTCAACAAATCACAGAACCAAATCCGATTGTTCTCGGTATTTCGTTCGGAGGAATGATGGCGATAGAAGTCTCAAAATTTCTACCTTTTCAAAAACTTATTTTGATTGCATCCGCAAAAACAAAACAAGAAATACCACTTCTTTATCGCATTCTTGGTAAATTAAAAGTTCCACTTTTCTTTCCGATGGAATGGCTCAAAAAGTCAAATCGTTTATCCTATTTTGTATTTAGTGTTTCCGACCAGGATGACCGTAAAATTCTAGATGATATTTATCACGAGACATCACCAAACTACTTACGTTGGGCTTTAAATGCAGTATGTACATGGCAAAATGAAGAGATAAGATGGAATTGTACTCCTGCTTCAAAAAATTTAATGCACATCCACGGAACCAATGATCGTATACTCTATTATTCCAACATCAAAAATGCAGTTCCAATCCATAATGGCGGACACTTATTACCACTTACCGAAACCCAGAAATTAGAAGAACTCATTTTTAAGTTTCTACACGAATAAACCTCCGAATAATCCTCTTTTCAGTTTTCAGATTGAATGAAGTCTAGGTTACAACATCCATCACAAACGGTTAAAACTACAATCGAACAACCCAATTAGCGACAAAGGCCTTTTTGCTTATTTTTTCACTGAACTTGCCGAAGTGTGACCATAAAAAAGTAAGAGAATACCCTCCATTTCGCACCGCGAAATCCTACCCAATAAATTGCTACATTTTCACATTGAAAAATTGGTGCATTAATCATAATTTTCATTAACTTAAATAGAGTCAATTTTTAAAAGAAACTAAAAATCAGCTCTCTATGAAAGAAGAATACCTACACTATCTCTGGAAAACAAAAAACATCCCATCCCAAAATTTACTTCTTACAAACGGTAGATCAATTTCCATAAATTCTTTTGGAATGCATAACCACGACAGTGGACCTGACTTCTCAAATGGTAAAATTACCATCGATGGTATCACGTGGATTGGAAATATTGAAATGCATATAAATGCCTCAGATTGGTATTTACATAAACATCAGCAAGATCCAGCTTATGAAAATGTCATTTTACATGTTGTATATAATTATGATAAGGCAGTTTATTTAAAAGAAGAAGAAATTCCAACGCTAGAATTGAAAAAATATATTTCTAGAACGCAACTAGACCATGCTGCAAAAATGTTGACTAATTCGAAATGGATTCCGTGTTACGATACGATACATGCAGTGGATGATATCTATGTTCAAAGTCAAATAGAATCTGCTCTTTTTCAACGACTAGAGAGAAAAAGTCAAGCGATATTTGAAAGATTTAAAGCAGTAAATTTTGATTTGAATCAACTTATTTCCGAACAATTAGCGGCAATTATTGGTACGAAAGTCAATAGAATTCCGATGCTAGAATTAGTTCAAAAAATTCCAATCAATACCTTTTTCAAAGAATCCAAAACAGCGGTGGAGGCAATATTGTTGGATGTCGCCAATCTGCTTCCGGAGCATTCGGAAGAAAATTACATCAGAAAATTAAAGGAAACCGGTGTATTTTATCGAAATAAATACAACTTAAATCAAATGAATGCCGCTTCATGGAAATTTTTCGGCATGCGTACTGCAGGATTTCCAACGTTTAGGATAGCGCAATTTTCATCCATTTGTTCGCAGCAAAAGTTTTTTGATTTCTTAATTCTTCCATTAGAAGAATGGTTGCATTGGTTTGAACATGAAAATTTTAGTGTAGAAGAGTATTGGGGGGTACACTATCATTTTGATAAGGAAACAAAACAGCATAATGTAAATTTATCCAAGAATTCAAAATCCTTAATTTTAATAAATGTGGTTGCTCCAATTCTTTATTTTTGGGGGATATACCAAAACCAAGAAACTTTAACAGAAAAAACATTTGAGTTACTAGAAAACATCGCTAAAGAAGAGAATAACATAATCAAAAGTTGGAAAGAAGTCGGAATATCCGTAAATTCAGCAAAAGATTCACAAGGTTTATTGGAATTAAAAAACGAATTTTGTGCTAAGAAAAAATGTTTGTCTTGTAAAATTGGACATCAAGTACTGAAACAATGAAGTGGATACAAAAAATTGCTTTCTTTTTTGAAATGCGCTCCTACGGTGTATGTTCGTGGATTGCACGAAAATCAGGAATTAGTTCATCGAAAGTACGTGTGGGATTTATTTATGCTTCGTTTATTACCCTTGGATCACCGTTGTTAATTTATTTTGCAATGGCTTGGATATTAGAACATAAGCATTTTTTTGGATTTAAAAGACTTAAAAGACCATCTGTTTGGGAACTTTGAAAAACATAGTAGCGAATCTGAAACTATTCAAAAGGGTTTATATCTTTTTAGGTATCATAATTGCTATTGTTACAATTGGTACTATCGGTTTTATGCTCATTGAAAAATGGTCTTTTTTAGATGCTTTTTATATGACCGTAATTACCACTGCTACTGTCGGTTTTGAAGAAACACATAAACTTTCTCCCTTAGGGAAATTATTTACTATTTTTCTAATAATCATTAGTTTTGGTACCTTTGCATTAGCGATTTCTTCCATTACAAAATATATTATGGGAGGAGATTATAAGATTAATCTCAAACAATATAGAACAAACAAACTTTTAAATACCATGGAAAATCATGTAGTCATTTGCGGTTTTGGTCGCGTAGGAAAACAAGTTGCGGAAGATTTAAACAGCAAAAAAACACGGTTGATAATTATAGATATCAATGCAGAAGAATTTGAAAAAAGTCATCTTTTGGAAAATTATGTTTTTATTAAAGGAGATTCTACAGATGATGAAGTACTTGCGAGTGCTAAATTAGATAAAGCAACAGCAGTAATTTCCTGCTTACCGAAAGATGCAGACAACTTATATGTGGTTCTGTCCGCCCGCGAATTAAATCGTTCATTGAAAATAATTTCACGTGCCACCCATGCAACTTCTGTCGCAAAACTAAAATTAGCGGGTGCCGATAATGTAATTATGCCTGATTCAATTGGTGGAACACACATGGCCTCTTTAGTCGCAAATCCCGATGTTGTAGAATTTTTGGATTCAATTCGTTCCCAAGGAAATGAAGGAGTGAATATTGAGTCCATCGCTTTTAATGAATTACCAGTTGAATTTCAATTTAAAAAACTAAAAGATTTAAAAGTATTGAAAATTCGTACAATTACATCCGTAACAATTATTGGTTATAAAACCGCTGCAGGTAATTATATCATCAATCCTAACGGTGAAGAAGAAATAGTGCCGCACTCCAAATTATTTGTTCTAGGAACTCCTTCTCAAATCAAACACCTAAACGATCTCCTTGGATTGAAATAATATCCAATCTTCTTCTTATATGCCTTACATGGTTTCAAAGGCATCACTTTATCTCTCTACAAGTTCATTTCTTATATGCCTTTCAGGTTCCAAATGAGCAAAGCGATCTAAATGTTCTTTTGCCTTCACCTTCATTTCGTTAAACCTCTTAATTTCTAAATGGTGAAAAATACCTACCTATAACATTCCACCCTACATCATTTTCTTCACATCCCCTACCAAACAAACAACTACAATCTCTAATTTATTTTTTATATTTAACCTCTGAATTAAAACAACTTACTTAAAATGCGTATCCTCATCACTGGTTCAAATGGACTCTTAGGACAAAAAATTGTCAAAATTTGTTTAAAACGTGGTACCGAATTTTTAGCTACTTCGAATGGAAAGAATAGAAATCAGGATTGTCCGACCGACAAGTACCAAGAAATGGATATCACCAATCAAAAACGTATTTCAGATGTATTTACTGAATTTCAACCAACACATATCATTCATACAGCTGCATTAACAAATGTAGATTATTGTGAATTAAATCCAGAAGAATGTAAAGAAGTGAATGTGCTTGCAACCCAAAAATTATGGGAGGAAGCACAAAACATAAACGCACATTTTCAGTTACTTTCCACCGATTTTATTTTTGATGGACTTACAGGAAATTATAAAGAAACAGATGCGCCTTCCGCAGTAAGTATCTATGGACAATCCAAAGTGGATGCTGAGCAAATATTACTAAATAGCGAAAACAAAAATTGGTCAGTTGCGCGTACCATCATTGTCTACGGAAAAGCAAACAATTTATCCCGAACAAATATTGTAATCTGGTCCATCGATGCATTGACAAAAGGAGATCCAATGAAAATTATTGATGACCAGTTCCGTATGCCTACTTGGGCAGATGATCTTGCATGGGGTTGTATAGAGATTTGTAACAGAAATAAAACTGGCATTTTCCATTTATGTGGACCAGAATTAATGGCGGTGAATGAAATTGTTTTTCGTATTGCAAAACAACTAGGTAAATCATCAGATAATGTAGAAATAATTTCTTCTTCTACACTAAATCAACCTGCAAAACGTCCTCCAAGAACTGGATTTGACCTTACTAAATCAAAAACTGAATTAGGGTATAATCCTAAAACAATCGAAGAAACTGTTGAAATTTTATTAACTGAAATATAAATTATGTCTAAAATTTGGAGAAAAAAACCAATCAGTCTTTTTGAAGCTGAAATGAAAAAAAGTAATCTTAACAGAGTTTTAGGACGATGGGGATTAACTTCATTAGGAATTGGAGCAATTATAGGTGGAGGAATTTTTACCTTAACAGGTGTTGCTGCTCATAACAATGCTGGTCCAGCATTAGCATTAGCTTTTGTTATAGCAGGAATGGGGTGCTTGTTTGCAGCACTATGTTATGCTGAATTTTCTTCAGTATTACCTGTAGAAGGTTCTGCTTATGCTTATTCTTATGGGACAATGGGGGAAATTTTCGCTTGGATTATAGGGTGGAATTTAATTTTAGAATATATGATGGGAGCTACTACTGTTGCAGTAGCTTGGAGTGGATATTTTGAAAAATTATTACATCAATGTGGAATAGATCCACCTCTTTGGTTAATGAATGATCCAATTACAGCAGCAACAAAATATGCTGCTATTGGAGAGACAGCTCCAAGTTTATGCTTTAATTTACCTGCATTTTTAATTACTTGGGTTGTTACTTCTATTTTAGTTAGGGGGATAAAAGAAGCTGCGAAGACAAATAATATTATTGTTATACTTAAAATTGCAGTTGTTCTTTTTGTGATTTTTGTAGGTTTTTTCTTTATTGATACAAATAATTATCACCCATTTATTCCTAAACAAATTATTGATCCAGATGGTACTTCTCATTTTGGATGGAGTGGAGTTATGACTGCGGCTTCGATTGTTTTCTTTGCTTACATTGGTTTTGATGCAGTTTCTACTCAGGCTGGAGAAGCTATAAATCCTAAGAAAGATGTTCCTTTTGCAATAATTATGTCACTTATAATATGTACAGTACTTTATATTTTAGTTTCATTGGTGTTAACAGGAATGGTAAGGTATGATCAATTAGATGTAAAAGCTCCTGTTGCTTCCGCTTTTGAGGGAGTGAATATGCCATGGGCAACGATACTTATAACCATTGCTGCAGTTGCAGGATTAATTTCAGTT
This sequence comes from Flavobacteriia bacterium, assembly GCA_947463445.1. Lineage (GTDB taxonomy): Bacteria > Bacteroidota > Bacteroidia > Flavobacteriales_D > Crocinitomicaceae > CANHVK01. Next base: position 14,201 of record CANHRS010000028.1, read on the forward strand.
ATGATGGTAATGATGCTTGGTCAAACTAGAGTTTTTTTAGGGATGGCAAAAGATGGATTATTACCAGCTATGTTTTGTGAAATACATACAAAATTTAAAACACCATTTAAAAGCACAGTTTTAGTAGGTTTGATTATTTCAATTGTCGCTTCTTTAACTCCAATAGACAAGGTTTCTGAAATGTGTTCTATGGGTACGCTTTTAGCGTTCGCTATGATAGCATTGGCAGTTTGGGTTTTAAGAGTTAAACAACCACATTTAGAGCGTCCATTTAAAGTTCCTTTTTTACCAGTGGTTGCTGTTTTGGGAGTAGGATTCAATGTTTTTTTGATGTGCTTCGTTAGAAAAGAAACATGGATTGCTTTTTTAATTTGGACATCTATTGGTGTTATTGTTTATTTTCTATATTCTAGAAAAAATAGTAAATTAAATGATTGGGAAAGAGAGCAAGAACAAGAACTTTTAAAACAATCAGGTTCTGAAGATTAATTTAAAATGTATTAATAAGAGCAGAATGGTCAATAATTTTATTGATCATTTTATTTTAATCTAATTTCAAAAATAAAAATGTCAACTCACCATCTTAAAAAATCACTCGGTCTATTAGATGCTACAACCATTGTAGCTGGATCTATGATCGGTTCAGGTATTTTTATCGTAACCGCACCGATGGCAAGAGATATCGGCTCTGCTGGATGGATGATGATGCTATGGTTCCTTACTGGTCTAATAACTGTGTTTGCAGCATTAAGTTATGGCGAACTTGCTGGAATGATGCCAAATGCTGGTGGTCAATATGTATATATCCAAAGAGCGTACGGTAAAACAATTTCTTTTCTCTACGGATGGACAGTTTTTGCGGTAATCCAAACGGGAGTAATTGCCGCTGTTGCGGTTGCTTTCGCGAAATATGCGACGGTGTTTTTTCCTAGCCTAGCAAATGAAGCTATAAATGTATTTAATCTACTACATATCAATTATGGCCAATTACTCGCAATTGCTTCATTAATATTCCTTACATTTTTAAATGTGGGTGGTGTGAAAAACGGAAAGTATATTCAGCTCATTTTTACGTTTGCAAAATTGATTGCGCTTTTTACACTCATAATCTTAGGTATTTGGGTAGGGCTAAAAACCGATATTCTTGGAAATAATTTCCAAAATGCTTGGGAAGCATCCAAAACAGTAGTGCTCGATTCTGGAAAAATTCAAGTTACGCAATTAACAGGTTTCGCGCTTATGGGCGCTTTAGGTGCAACGATAATAAATTCATTGTTTTCTTCCGATGCATGGAATAATGTAACGTTTATAGCAAGTGAAATAAAAAATCCAAAAAAAAATATCCCAAGAAGTTTATTTCTAGGAACCTTAATTGTAACTATCCTATACTTATTAGCAAACCTTGCGTACCTAGCTTTGATTCCTTTAAAAGGAACACCTAATGGAATTGACGTACTTTCGCAAGGGCTTCAATTTGTTCCGAACGATCGTGTAGGTGCTGCAGCAGCAGAAATGATTATTGGTCCTGCTGGTGTGACAATCATGGCTATTTTAATTTTAATATCCACATTTGGGTGTAATAATGGATTGATTTTAGCAGGGTCACGTTTGTTTTATGCAATGGCGAAGGATGGTTTATTCTTTAAAAAAGCAAAAAAAATTAACAAACACGATGTTCCAAGTTATGCATTGTGGATTCAATGTTTTTGGGCTTCAGTACTTTGTTTATCAGGTAAATACGGGGATTTGTTAGTGTATAGTACATTTGCTTCCTTGTTATTTTATATACTAACCATCGTTGGAATATTTATCTTAAGAAAAAAAGAACCAGATACGGAACGTCCATATAAAGCTTGGGGTTATCCAGTAGTGCCAATTTTATATATTCTTATTACCTTATTTATTTGTGTAGATTTACTAATATATGATTTTAGTAACGCTGGTATGGGCTTATTAATCGTCTTACTTGGTCTACCGATTTATTATCTATTTCAAACAAAACAGAAAAGTACAGGCACGGAAGTTTGATCTAATGAACAACCTTGAATTCTCCAAACGATCACGTAGAGCAATAGTAGTATTTGTTTTGCTTTTTATAATTTTGGCTATAATACCAAGATTAATTCTTTTTTATACTCCTGAAACACCAATTAAATTCAGTTGGAAAGAGAAACAAATAATTCAAAATTTCAAACCAGTTATAGAGAAAAATCCTAGAACCAAGTACACGAAAAAAAAGTATAATTCTCCCGCTAAAAAATTTGACCCAAACACATATTCTGTAGCAGATTGGATGCAATTAGGTCTATCCCAAAAACAAGCGGAAGCAGTTCTGAAATTTGGTAAATATGGATTTAAATCAAAAGAAGATCTTAAACGTGTATTTGTAATTCCAGAAGAATTAATGCGTAAAATTATTGATTCTACGTTTTATCCCGAAAAAAATAAAACTAATATTTCAATTTCTGAATTCAAAAAAGAAAACAATAACATAGTAGTAGACATTAATTCTGCTTCGGAAGAAGAGTTACTATCAATCAAAGGAATAGGACCGTTTTTTGCTAAAAACATACTAAAACGAAGAGAGCAGTTAGGTGGTTATATCAATGATGAGCAATTGCTTGAGGTATGGAAAATGACTCCGGAAAAAATGGAAGAAGTTAAGCCTTTTATTAAGATTGACCAGCAACAAGTTAGAAAACTGAATATCAATACTGCAACAGCAGAAGAATTGAAAAAACATCCGTATTTTACCTGGAATATGGCAAATGCTATTGTGAAATTGAGAAACCAACATGGACTTTTTAAGTCAATAAACGATCTTAAAATGTCGGTGGTATTATCAGAAGAATTATTTTTGAAAATAAAACCATACCTATCGTTATGATTGAACAAAAAATTAAAGCCATAATAAGAGATGTTCCTAATTTCCCGAAAGAGGGGATTATGTTTAAAGACATCAGTACAATTATGATGAATCCACAACTTTCTAATGAAATTTTAGACCATCTAGTAGAATTGTATAAAGATAAAGGGTTAACAAAAATAGCTGGAATTGAAAGTAGAGGTTTTTTATTTGGATATCCTTTAGCAATTCGATTGGGATTGCCTTTTGTGCTAATTCGTAAAAAAGGGAAATTGCCATACGAAAAATTGTCCTATAGTTACGATTTAGAATATGGTAGTGCAACAATAGAAATACACACAGATGCAATTGAAAAAGGAGATAAAGTGCTTATCCACGATGATTTACTTGCAACAGGAGGTTCAGCATCTGCCGCAGCGGAATTAATTCAACAATGTGGTGGAAAAGTAGAAGCCTTTAATTTTTTAGTTTCTCTAGATTTTTTAAAAGGAACGGATAAATTGAAAAAATACACAAATAATATTAGTAAATTAGCATCATATTAATCCATAACTCATAATGTATAAATCATAATCTTTTATATATGAATTTTGAACAAAACGAAAACCAATTAATGATCGCCCAAATGGTGCGCGACTTCGCTGAAAAGGAAATCCGTCCTCACTTTATGGAATGGGATGAATCACAAGAATTTCCAGTTCACATATTTAAAAAATTAGGGGAACTTGGTCTGATGGGTGTTTTTATTCCAGAAGAATATGGCGGATCTGGATTTAGTTATTTTGAATATATTACAGTTGTAGCTGAAATAGCAAAAGTTTGTGGTTCAATAGGTTTATCTGTTGCCGCACATAATTCTCTTTGCACAGGTCATATATACTACCATGGTTCCGAAGAACAAAAGAAAAAGTATTTACCAAAATTAGCTTCGGCTGAATGGATAGGTGCTTGGGGATTAACAGAAACAGGAACTGGCTCTGACGCTGGTGGAATGAATACAACCGCTGTTTTAGAAGGAGACCACTGGGTCTTAAATGGTTCTAAAAACTTTATTACGCATGGTAAATCAGGAGATGTAGCTGTTGTTATAGCTCGTACTGGTGAAAAAGGTGCTACGAATGGAACTTCTGCTTTCATCATAGAAAAAGGAACTCCAGGCTTTAGTGCGGGTAAAAAAGAGAATAAAATGGGAATGCGTGCTTCAGAAACATGTGAGCTTATTTTTAATGACTGCCGCATTCCAAAAGAAAATTTAATTGGCTTGGTTGGTGAAGGATTTAAACAAGCAATGCAAATACTAGATGGTGGAAGAATCTCTATTGGAGCTCTTTCATTAGGAATAGCAAAAGGCGCGTATGAAGCAGCACTTAAATATTCCAAAGAAAGAGAACAATTCGGCCAACCTATCTCCAAATTCCAGTCTATTGCTTTCAAATTGGCAGATATGGCAACAGAAATTGAAGCAGCTGAATTACTTTTATACCAAGCAGCTTATTTGAAAAATAATAAGAAAAAAATGACGAAAGAATCCGCAATCGCTAAGTATTATGCATCAGAAGTCGCTGTTAGAACTGCAAACGAAGCTGTACAGATTTTTGGTGGATATGGATACACAAAAGACTTCCCAGTAGAGAAGTTTTATAGAGATGCAAAACTTTGTACAATCGGAGAAGGAACTTCCGAAATACAAAAATTAGTTATTTCAAGAGAAATTTTAAAATAATTCTTGCAATTTCAATATTTAATACTAAATTTGTACCCTATTTCAGAATTTAATAAACAAAGATATGTTAATAATCCCAGTTAAAGAAGGCGAAAACATCGAGAGAGCGCTTAAAAAGTACAAGAAGAAATTCGATAAAACGAAAGTAATGCTTGAGTTGAGAACACGTAAGGAGTTCGTTAAACCTTCTGTGATTAACAGACAAAGCAATATCAAGGCTGCATACAAAACTAAAATGCAATCGCAAGAATTATAAAACTTTTTTACAAAGTTTACGTAAAGGGAGTCTATGACTCCCTTTTTTGTTTTACTACAATTTGAAGATTATCTCAAAACTGAAAAAAGATTTTCAGAAAATACGTGCGTAGCTTATAAGAATGACCTCAATCAGTTTATTGATTTTGCTCAAATTAACATTCAAGAAGAATTAAAAGAAGTCAACTATCAATTAATTCGCTCATGGATCGTGAATTTAATAGATCAGGGGAGTAATCATCGAACTGTAAATAGAAAATTATCGACATTACGAACATTCTATCGTTGGTGTTTAAAACAAGGGTTTATGGATACTAATCCCATGTTAAAGATAAAAGGGCCTAAATTAGAAAAAAGACTACCAGTTTTTTTGAAGCAATCAGAATTAGATGAACAGAAATTAGCGCCACTATTTTCAGAGGACTTTGATGGTATGCGTGATCGTTTGATAGTGGAGCTTTTTTATCAAACTGGAATTCGTTTAAGCGAATTGATAACACTGAAAGAAGAGGATGTCTCAAATAGTTCTATCAAAGTTTTAGGAAAAAGAAATAAAGAGCGAATAATCCCAATTTCCATCGAATTGTCGAAACAAATATCTGTTTATCAAAAATATAAATCTTTAAATGGTATAAGATCATCAAATCTATTAACCTTGATTAACGGAAAAAATCTATATCCAAAACTTGTTTACAGAAAAATAAATTATTACCTTGGTCTCGTATCGAGCATAGATAAAAAGAGTCCGCACGTGTTAAGGCATACTTTTGCGACACATATGTTGAATAACGGAACAGGACTAGAAACATTAAAGAATATTTTGGGTCATGCTAGTCTTTCAGCAACACAGGTCTACACACATAGCTCGTTTACACAATTAAATACTATTTATTCACAAGCACACCCGCGTGGGCACAAAAAGTAAAGTCATGGACATCAAAGTACATTCAGTTCACTTTTCAGTTGACAAAAAATTGGTAGATTACATTGAAGAAAAAGTGGGGAAACTTAATTTATTCAACGATCATATAGTATCTGCTGAAGTTTTTCTTCGTTTGGAAAACACAACAGATGTTGACAATAAAATCGGTGAGGTAAAAATTCATTTACCAGGCAAGGAACTTTTTGCTAAAAAACAAGCAAAATCTTTTGAGGAAGCAATCGATTTAGCTGTAGAAGCTGTAAGAAAACAAGTTTTGAAAGAAAAAGAAAAAGCAATTTAAATACTTGAAAATTATATAATTATAGGAGAGCAAATTGTTCTCCTATAATTTTTTCAAAAAAAAGTTGTTAAAAATGTTTGCGCAGATAAAAATCCTTTCTATATTTGCAAACCCAAACGGGAAAACACAAACGTTCTTTTAAAATTTAATTACCATATTCAATGTGCCGGTGTAGCTCAGTTGGCTAGAGCAGCTGATTTGTAATCAGCAGGTCGGGGGTTCGAATCCCTCCACCGGCTCCATTTTTGGGGGTATCGCATAGTGGCTATTGCAGCAGACTGTAAATCTGTCACCTCACGGTATCGTTGGTTCGAGTCCATCTACCCCCACAACACATTGAAGAATTTAGTATAAGCGGGAGTAGCTCAGTTGGTAGAGCGTCAGCCTTCCAAGCTGAGGGTCGCGAGTTCGAATCTCGTCTCCCGCTCATTTTTTAAAAGATTGCCGGTGTAGCTCAGGGGTAGAGCGCTTCCTTGGTAAGGAAGAGGTCACGAGTTCAATTCTCGTCATTGGCTCATGCAGAGATTCATCCAATTATTGGGTGAAATTTTGTATATTTGTAAAATGGCAATTAATTAATAACTAAAAAGTAACAAAAACAATGGCTAAAGAAAATTTTAACCGTTCGAAACCACACGTTAACATCGGGACTATCGGTCACGTTGACCACGGTAAAACAACATTAACTGCTGCTATCTCTAGCGTATTAGCGTCTAAAGGTCTTGCTGCAGTACGTGATTTCTCTTCTATTGACAATGCTCCTGAAGAAAAAGAACGTGGTATTACTATCAACACTTCTCATATTGAGTATGAAACATTAAACCGTCACTATGCACACGTTGACTGTCCAGGTCACGCGGATTACGTGAAAAACATGGTTACAGGTGCTGCTCAAATGGATGGTGCTATCCTTGTAGTTGCTGCTACTGATGGACCAATGCCACAAACACGTGAGCACATCCTTTTAGGTCGCCAAGTTGGTGTTCCAAGAATGGTTGTTTTCATGAACAAAGTGGATATGGTTGATGATGCTGAATTACTTGAGTTAGTTGAAATGGAAATCCGTGAGTTATTATCTTTCTACAAATATGATGGTGATAATACTCCAGTTATCCAAGGATCTGCTTTAGGTGCATTAAACGGTGAAGCTGCTTGGGTTGCTAAAGTTGACGAATTGATGGATGCAGTTGATACATATATCGAACTTCCTCCTCGTGATGTTGATAAACCATTTTTGATGCCAGTTGAAGACGTATTTACGATCACAGGTCGTGGTACTGTAGCAACAGGAAGAATTGAAGCTGGTGTTATCAATACAGGTGATGCAGTTGATATCTTAGGTATGGGTGATGTTAAATTATCTTCTACTTGTACTGGAGTTGAAATGTTCCGTAAAATCTTAGACAGAGGTGAAGCTGGAGATAACGTAGGACTTTTATTACGTGGTATTGAGAAATCTCAAATCAAACGTGGTATGGTTATCGCTAAACCAGGTACTGTTAAACCTCATACAGATTTCAAAGCTGAGATTTATGTATTGAAAAAAGAAGAAGGTGGACGTCACACTCCATTCCATGATAAATACCGTCCACAATTCTACTTCCGTACAACGGATGTAACAGGTGAGATTTTCTTAACTGACGGACGTGACATGGTTATGCCAGGTGATAACGTTTCTATCAATGTGAAATTAATCGTTCCTGTAGCTATGGATAAAGGTTTACGTTTCGCTATCCGTGAAGGTGGTAGAACTGTAGGTGCTGGTCAAGTTACTGAGATTATCGCTTAATCACTAGATTAAAAAACTAAAATTGTGAAGGGGGACTTGTTCCCCCTTTTTACACACGGGCGTAGCTCAGCTGGTAGAGTAGTGGTCTCCAAAACCATTGGTCGTGGGTTCGAACCCTACCGCCCGTGCAAATAAATACTTTGTAAAGTGTCAAAATTCAAAACATACATCGACGAAACGGTCAACGAAATGGTACATAACGTTTCTTGGCCAACTTGGAAAGAATTGCAAAACAACACTATTATTGTCGTTGTTGCAACATTAATCTTCGCTGTATTAATCTTCGTTATGGATTTCCTTTTCGGAATCTCTGGCGAGGAACAATCTGCTTGGAAAGGATTATTAGGTTTCATTTACCAAATGTTTAATTAATCGTTATGAGTGAGATTAAAAAGAAATGGTATGTTGTTCGTGCTGTAAGTGGGAAAGAGAAAAAGGTGAAGGAATACTTGGAACTTGAAATCTCTAGACTTAAATTAACTGATTTTGTAGAACAAGTATTAATTCCTACTGAAAAAGTTTTCCAAATTAGAAACGGAAAAAAAATAAGTAAAGAAAAAAATTATCTTCCTGGATATGTTCTTATTGAAGCTTCACTTGTTGGTGAAGTTGAACACGTTATTAAAGGTATACCAAATGTTATCGGTTTCTTAGGTACTGAAAAAGGTGGTGATCCAGTTCCAATGAGATTGTCTGAGGTAAATCGTATATTAGGTAAAGTAGATGAATTATTAGAAACGGAAGAAGAAATGAAAATTCCTTTCGTTATTGGTGAACCAGTTAAAGTTATTGATGGTCCATTTAATAATTTCTCTGGTACGATTGATGAAATTAATGAAGACAAGAAAAAACTTAAAGTAATGGTTAAGATCTTTGGTCGTAAAAACCTTCTTGAGTTGAGCTACATGCAAGTAGAAAAAGAAATATAATTTTGTATTAACCCGTAGGAGTGAACCAATTGTCTAAAGCTTCCCTTTTGACGTTCACGTTGACTACATAATTTAAATATAATGGCTAAAGAAGTAGCAGCATTGATCAAATTACAGATCAAAGGTGGTGCAGCCAATCCAGCTCCTCCAGTTGGTCCCGCACTTGGTGCAAAAGGGGTTAACATTATGGAATTCTGCAAGCAATACAATGCTAGAACGCAGGATAAGCCAGGAAAGGTTTTACCATGTGTTATCACTGTTTACAGTGATAAATCTTTTGATTTTGTTATCAAAACGCCTCCAACAGCGATTCAAATCATGGAAACTGTTAAACTTAAGAAAGGTTCGGCAATGCCTAACAAAACTAAAGTTGGTTCAATGACTTGGGATCAAGTTAAAACAATCGCAGAAGATAAAATGCCTGATTTAAACTGTTTTACAGTTGATTCAGCAATGTCTATGGTTGCTGGAACGGCAAGAAGTATGGGTGTAACTGTTAAAGGTGGTGAAGCGCCTAAAACTAAATAGTGTTAAACATGGGAAGAATTTCTAAAAAAAGAAAAGAAGTTTTAGCAAAAGTTGACTTAGCTAAAGCGTATACCTTAGTTGAAGCATGTGATTTAGTTAAGGTAATTACTACTACAAAGTTCGATGCTTCTGTAGATATTAGTGTACGATTAGGAGTTGATCCTAGAAAAGCTAATCAAATGGTTCGTGGAACTGTTGCTTTGCCTCACGGAACTGGTAAGGATGTTAAAGTACTTGTACTTTGTACTCCTGACAAAGAAGCTGAAGCTAAAGCTGCAGGAGCTGATCATGTTGGATTAGATGACTACATTGAAAAAATCAAAGGTGGATGGACGGACATCGACGTTATTATCACTATGCCTTCTGTAATGGGGAAAGTTGGTGCTTTAGGTAGAATTTTAGGTCCAAGATCTTTAATGCCTAACCCAAAAACTGGAACTGTAACAATGGAAGTTGGTAAAGCTGTTGAAGAAGTGAAGGCTGGTAAAATTGATTTTAAAGTGGATAAGTATGGTAACATACATGCAGGTATCGGAAAAGCAAGCTTTGAAGGTGCTAAATTGCGTGATAATGCTGCTGAACTTGTTTCTGCATTAAACAAATTGAAACCATCTGCAGCTAAAGGTACTTACATTAAAAGTTTGTACATTTCTTCAACTATGAGTCCTAGTATTCAAATTGATGCTAAATCTGTGTTAGCTTAAAACTTAGTAATTATGACAAAAGAAGAAAAAGCTAAATACATAGACGATCTGACTGCAGAATTAACACAAGCTGGTGTATTCTATTTGGCAGATACTTCTGAACTTTCTGTTGAAGTTATTAATAACTTACGTAGAAAATGTTTCCAATCCGGTGTAACTTTAAAAGTGGTGAAAAATACATTACTTTATAAAGCTATGGAAAGAGTGGAAGGTATTGACTATGGACAATTGTCTGAAGTACTTGCTGGACCTACATCAATTATGTTTGCAGAAGTAGGTAATGTACCTGCAAAAATTATTCAAGAATTCCGCAAGAAAAGTGCTAAACCTATTCTTAAAGGTGCATTTGTTGGTGAAGCTATCTTTATTGGAGATAACCAACTTGAAACACTTGCTAACATTAAGTCTAAAGATGAACTTCTTGGTGAAATCGTTGGATTACTTCAAAGTCCTGCTAAAAACGTTATCTCGGCTCTTAAAGGTCAAGGTGGTAAAATTGCAGGTATCTTGAAAACGCTTGAAGAAAGAGCGTAATTAATTAAATATATTGTTAAAAATTTTAAACTAAAATAAAATGGCTGATTTAAAACAAATCGCGGAAACGCTAGTAAACCTTACAGTAAAAGAAGTTAATGAACTTGCTACAATTTTAAAAGATGAGTACGGAATCGAGCCTGCTGCTGCTGCTGCAGTTATGGTTGCTGGTGGTGCTGCTGGTGCTGGTGAAGCTGCTGAAGAGAAAACTGAATTCGATGTTATCTTGAAAGCTGGTGGTGCTAACAAACTTGCTGTAGTTAAATTAGTGAAAGAATTAACTGGTAACGGTTTGAAAGAATCTAAAGATTTAGTAGATGCAGCTCCTTCAACTTTGAAAGAAGGTATCTCTAAAGACGAAGCTGAAGCACTTAAAAACGCTCTTGTAGAAGCGGGTGCTGAAGTTGAAATTAAATAATTTCAACTAAAAATACATAGGAAAGGCACTGCTGTATAGCTGTGCCTATTCCTATTTTTAAATGTGTGTAAATAAGAGTCCAATTTTCAATTAATTGTTTTAGCCTTGGCAACACCAACCAATAAATCGACAAGAATTAATTTTGCTTCTAGCAAAAACCCAATTGAATATCCTGATTTTTTGGATATTCAGTTAAAATCCTTCCAAGAGTTTTTCCAATTGGAAACTACTCCAGAAAACAGAAATAGTGAAGGTCTTTTTAAAGTATTTTCTGAAAATTTTCCTATTACGGATACAAGAAATCAATTTGTTTTGGAATTCTTGGATTATTTCATTGATCCACCAAGATATACGATTGAAGAGTGTATTGATAGAGGTTTAACTTACAGTGTTCCACTGAAAGCTAAATTAAAGTTATATTGTACTGATCCTGAACATGAAGATTTTGAAACGATTGTTCAAGATGTTTATTTAGGTACAATTCCTTACATGACTCCGAAAGGATCATTTGTTGTTAACGGAGCTGAACGTGTTATTGTTTCTCAATTACACCGTTCTCCAGGTGTATTCTTTGGTCAAAGTCGTCACGCGAATGGGACTAAGTTATACTCTGCTCGTGTTATTCCTTTTAAAGGTTCTTGGATTGAATTTGCTACTGACATTAATAATGTTATGTATGCATACATCGATCGTAAAAAGAAGTTACCTGTAACAACTTTGTTCCGTGCTATTGGATATGAAACGGATAAAGATATCCTTGAAATATTTGGATTAGCGGATGAAGTAAAAGTTACAAAAGTTAATTTGAAAAAATTAACCGGAAGAAAACTTGCTGCACGTGTTTTAAAAACATGGATCGAAGATTTCGTTGATGAAGATACAGGAGAAGTTGTATCTATTGAACGTAACGAAGTTATTTTAGATCGTGAAACTATCATCGCTGATGAACATATCGATTTAATTATCGATGCAGGGGTTAAAACGGTTATCCTACATAAAGAAGATGTGAATTCTGCTGATTTTACTATTATTTATAATACATTACAAAAGGATACATCTAACTCTGAAAAAGAAGCTGTTGAGCATATTTATAGACAACTTCGTAATGCTGAACCACCAGATTATGAAACTGCAAAAGGCGTTTTTGAGAAATTATTCTTTTCAGATACACGTTATGATTTAGGTGAAGTAGGTCGTTTTAGACTTAATAAAAAATTAAAATTAGAAGATACAGAGACTTCTCGTGTGTTAACTAAAAATGATATTATTTGTATCATCAAATATTTGATTGAATTAATTAATTCAAAAGCAGATGTAGATGATATTGATCACTTGTCAAATCGTCGTGTTAGAACTGTAGGTGAGCAATTATATGCTCAGTTTGGTGTAGGTTTAGCACGTATGGCTAGAACAATTCGTGAGCGTATGAATGTTCGTGATAATGAAGTATTCACACCAATCGACTTGATCAATGCCAAAACTCTATCTTCTGTAATTAATTCCTTCTTTGGAACCAATCAGTTATCTCAATTTATGGATCAAACGAATCCATTATCTGAGGTTACACACAAGCGCCGTTTATCGGCTCTAGGACCAGGTGGTTTATCAAGAGAAAGAGCTGGTTTCGAGGTTCGCGATGTTCACTATACGCACTACGGTCGTTTGTGTACTATCGAAACTCCAGAGGGACCAAACATTGGTTTGATTTCTTCTTTGTGTGTTTACGCTAAAGTAAATAAATTAGGATTTATTGAAACTCCTTACCGTGCAGTTGTTGATGGTAAAGTGAAATTAGATGAGCCTGTTTATTTAACAGCTGAAGAAGAAGATGCAAAAATGATTGCACAAGCAAATGCGAATATTGACGATTCTGGTAAATTCCTAAACGATGTGGTTAAAGCACGTTTTGAAGGTGATTTCCCAGTTGTTAATCCTAAAAATTTACATTTGATGGATGTTGGTGCCAACCAAATTGCATCTATCGCGGCTTCTTCTATTCCTTTCTTGGAGCATGATGATGCTAACCGTGCATTGATGGGATCTAACATGCAGCGTCAAGCAGTTCCATTATTAAAACCAAATTCTCCAATTGTTGGTACTGGTATTGAGCGTTTAGTAGCGCGTGATTCACGTGTATTAATTAATGCAGAAGGAAATGGTACGGTAGAATATGTGGATGCAAATGAAATCGTGATTCGGTATGATTGGAATGCGGATGATAAATTAGTTAGTTTTGATAGTGAAACAAAACACTATGCTTTAACTAAGTTCCAAAAGACAAATCAAAGTACAACTATCAACTTGAAACCAATTGTTAAAAAAGGGGATAAAGTTGAAAAAGGTCAAGTACTTTGTGAAGGTTATGCAACACAACAAGGTGAATTAGCTTTAGGACAAAATCTTAAAGTAGCGTTCATGCCTTGGAAAGGATATAATTTTGAGGATGCGATTGTTATTTCTGAAAAAGTTGTTCGTGATGATATCTTTACTTCTATTCATATTGATGAATATACTTTAGAAGTTAGAGATACCAAACGTGGTATGGAAGAGTTAACATCGGATATACCAAATGTAAGTGAAGAAGCGACAAAAGATTTAGATGAAAACGGATTAATTCGTATTGGAGCTGAAATCAAAGAAGGGGATATTTTGATTGGTAAAATCACTCCAAAAGGAGAAACTGATCCGTCTCCTGAGGAAAAATTATTACGTGCTATCTTTGGTGACAAAGCTGGTGATGTAAAAGATGCTTCTTTGAAAGCAGGTCCTTCTCTAAGAGGAGTTGTTATCGGCAAAAAGTTGTTCTCCCGTTCTGTAAAAGATAGAAAATCTAAAGCACAAGATAAACCAATTTTGGAATCGCTAGATGTAGATTATGAGAAAGATTTCCATGAACTTAAAGAAAAATTAGTTGATAAATTAGTTAGTATTTTAGGTGAGACGAAATCAAACGGAGTTTTCAATAATTTTAAAGAAGAAATTATTAAGAAAGGAAGTAAATTCTCACAAAAAGCATTACTATCTATAGATTATTCTATTGTAAATCCTGCAAATTGGACAGCTGATGTAAATATTAATACATTAATTGGTCGTGTAATCCATAATTTCACAATCAAGGCTAATGATTTATTAGGTACATATAAGCGTAAAAAGTTCCATATTTCTGTTGGGGATGAATTACCTGCAGGAATTGTTAAAATGGCTAAAGTATATATCGCTAAAAAACGTAAGTTAAAAGTAGGTGATAAAATGGCAGGACGTCATGGTAACAAAGGTATTGTAGCTAACATCGTTCGTCAAGAAGACATGCCATTCCTAGCAGATGGAACTCCTGTTGATATCGTATTGAATCCGCTTGGGGTACCATCTCGTATGAACTTAGGTCAAATTTATGAAACAGTTCTTGGTTGGGCTGGTGAAAAATTAGGTGTTAAGTTTGCTACTCCAATTTTCGATGGTGCTACACCGGATGAAATCAATGATTGGACAGATAAAGCTGGTGTACCAAGATCAGGTAAGACTTACTTATATGACGGAGGTACAGGTGATAGATTCCACCAAACTGCAACAGTTGGTGTAATTTATATGCTGAAATTATCGCACATGGTAGATGATAAAATGCATGCGCGTTCAATCGGACCATATTCGTTAATTACGCAACAACCATTAGGTGGTAAAGCACAATTCGGAGGTCAGCGTTTTGGTGAGATGGAGGTTTGGGCATTAGAAGCTTTTGGAGCTGCTAATATCTTACAAGAAATCTTAACTGTTAAATCGGATGACGTAATGGGTCGTGCTAAAGCTTATGAAGCGATAGTTAAAGGAGATAATATTCCAGAACCAGGTATTCCAGAATCATTCAATGTATTATTACATGAGTTGAGAGGTTTAGGATTAAATATCTCGATGGATTAATTCTCTAGTTGTTGAATTTGAAAACAAGCAATATATAATGGCTTTTAGAAAAGAAACACCAAAAAAACAAAGTAGTTTTAATAAAATCACTATTTCACTTGCTTCTCCAGAAATTATTCTGGAGCAGTCAAGTGGTGAGGTATTAAAACCTGAAACTATCAATTATAGAACATACAAACCTGAAAGAGATGGTTTGTTTTGTGAGCGTATTTTTGGACCTGTTAAGGATTATGAATGTCACTGTGGTAAATACAAACGTATTCGTTATAAAGGAATCGTATGTGATCGATGTGGGGTTGAAGTAACAGAGAAAAAGGTACGTCGTGAGCGTATGGGACATATTTCTTTAGTTGTTCCTGTAGCTCATATTTGGTATTTCCGTTCGTTACCTAACAAAATTGGTTACTTATTAGGTTTACCTACTAAAAAACTGGATCAAATTATTTATTATGAGCGTTATGTAGTAATACAAACAGGTACTGCATCTCATTTAGATGGTTCTCCACTTAAATATTTAGATTTCTTAACAGAAGAAGAATATTTAGATATATTAGAATCAGATGTTGTTTCTAAAGACAATCATCACTTAGATGATAATGATCCTAATAAATTTATTGCGAAAATGGGTGCTGAGGCACTTCACGATTTATTAAAAGGTTTAGATTTAGATACTTTATCTTACGATCTTCGTCATAGCGCAAATACAGAAACTTCAGTACAACGTAAAAATGAAGCTTTAAAAAGACTTCAAGTTGTGGAGTCTATGCGTGAATCACAAACACGTATTGAAAATAGACCTGAATGGATGATTGTAAAAGTTGTTCCTGTTATTCCACCAGAATTACGTCCATTAGTTCCACTAGATGGAGGTCGTTTTGCTACGTCTGACTTAAATGACTTATATCGTCGTGTAATAATT
>CANHRS010000029.1 GCA_947463445.1 Flavobacteriia bacterium
GCTGATACAATTGCTCGCGAGTTAGAAATTGGAAAAGAATTAGCGATTCAAGAAGGTAAACCAGCTGAAATGGCTGCAAAAATTTCTGAAGGTCGTTTGAACAAATTCTTCCAAGAAAACACTTTGTTAAGCCAACCTTTTGTACGTGATAACAAAGTTAATGTTGAGCAATTTTTAGCATCTGCTGAAAAAGGATTAACTGTTTCTGAATTCTTACGTTTTTCAACGAAATAATACAATTCTATATAGAAAAAAAAGGCTGGAAGAAATTTCAGCCTTTTTTTTGTGTTAAAAAATATCAAATAAATACCTATCTTTGCAAACGATAAAAAATTCCGTTCTTATGAAGTACAAACGCATATTACTTAAGCTTAGTGGTGAATCTCTAATGGGAGATAAACAATTTGGAATTGACAACAATCGTATTGCATCCTATGCAAGACAAATCAAAGAAGTTTGTGATTCTGGAATTCAAGTGGCTATTGTAATTGGTGGTGGAAATATCTTCCGTGGTGTACAAGCAGAAGAAGGTGGAATGGATCGCACACATGGCGATTACATGGGAATGTTGGCGACCATGATAAACAGTATGGCATTACAATCCGCTTTAGAAGCAGTTGGATCAAAAACACGTTTGATGTCTGCCATTGAAATGCGTGAAATCGCAGAACCTTTTGTTAGACGTCGTGCAGTTAGCCATTTAGAAAAAGGTCGCGTTGTAATTTTTGGTGCTGGTACAGGAAATCCTTATTTCACTACGGATTCAGCAGCTTCATTACGTGCAATTGAAATTACGGCAGATGTAATTTTGAAAGGGACACGTGTAGATGGAATATATACAGCAGATCCATTAAAAGATCCAAATGCTGTTAAATACAACCGTATATCTTTTGATGACGTATATGAAAAAGGATTGAAAATCATGGATCTTACTGCATTTACTTTGTGTAAGGAAAATGATCTACCAATCGTTGTTTTTGATATGGATACTCCTGGTACTTTGAAACGTATCATGGATGGTGAAGAATTAGGTACGATTGTACAAAATGAAACAACAGAATTAGTTAAATAATACATAAATTTTTAAAATTAGTAACCATGGTTGAAGAAGTTCAAAGCGTCTATACTGATTTGAATAATTCAAATGCAAAAACTATTGCGCATTTAGATTACGAAACACAAAAAATTAGAGCAGGTAAAGCTACACCTTCTATGCTACAAAGTGTAATGGTAGAATACTATGGTAACCCTACACCTATTACGCAAGTTGCAAACATCTCTGCACCAGATGCACGGACATTAGTGGTTCAGCCATGGGAGCGTCCTCTATTACCTGAAATTGCAAAAGGTATCATTAATTCTAACTTAGGATTTGCACCTTCTAACAACGGAGAACAGTTAATCATTACTATTCCACCATTAACAGAAGAAAGACGTCGTGAGATGGTTAAAAAAGCAAAAGCAGAAGGGGAACATGCGAAGGTTGGTATTCGCAACAACCGTAAAGATGCGTTAGACATGATTAAGATGCTAAAAACAGATGGTTTATCTGAAGATGCAGTAAAAGAAGCAGAAACTAAAATTCAAAACATCACTAATAATTTCATTACGAAAGTAGATGAATTGATTGTAGCGAAAGAGAAAGATATCATGACAATATAGTGACGAGTGACGTCCTTCGACAAGCTCAGGATTCTAAGTGACGAGTGAAGCTACTATAGAAGTCTATTTATATTATTTAAACGTTTCGGGAAACTGAAACGTTTTTTTTTATTTATACATATCTAAAATCCATTTGCCAATCAACTTTAAAGCTTTTGGGTTAAACGTTTCATCGATCGTTGCGTATTCCGATGGACTTCCGGTTTTTGCTTTTTGGAAGAGGTGGTTTAATCCTTTCAATTCAACTACTTTAAAATGAACGTTATTTGCTTTTTTAAGGGCTATTTTGATTTGGGCTAAATTTTCTTTTGCAGGAACTTGAAGATCTAAAGAACCATTTATAACCAAAACATGACAGGTTGTTTTTTCTAGGTAGGGCCTAGGGTCCAACGTTAAAAAATTACGAAACCAAGGAGAATTAATTTGCGCTAATAAAAGATCCAAATCTTCGTCTGTTACACGTGAAGAAGAATATTCAGACACTAATCTTGAAGCTTCTTTTCGGATTTCAATGGAATCTTCCGAATTCAAGACTAATGTAAACAACTTTTCGTTTAAGGAATTGGCTTTCTTTATTTGTGCATCTGCAACACCATTTGCTTTACTTATCAATTGGTTTTGCAACAACAAAATATCTTTTCCAGGTAATCCAGTTCCAGCAAGCATAACAATAAACTTAACCAAACTTGGATTTCTTGACGCAACCATAGGCGCAATAACACCACCTTCACTGTGTCCAATCAATCCAATAGAAGTAATTCCTTTTCTAGCATTTAAATAACTAATTGCTGCTTCCACGTCCGTAGCGAAATCTTCCGTTGTTGCAATACTAAAATCACCCGTAGACTTCCCTACTCCACGATCATCATATCGTAAAACTGCTATACCTTGTCGTGCGAGATAGTCTGCTAAAACCAAGAAAGGTTTATGCCCCATTAATTCTTCATCTCTATTTTGCGGTCCACTACCAGAAATCAAAATAACACAAGCACCTGAAGGATTCTCTTTTGGTAAACACAATGTACCAGCTAATGTATGACCAGCTGTAGGGTGTGTAAATGTAATTTCTTCTTGGTCGTATGGAAAAGGAGCAACTGGTTCTTGTGACTTTAAAACAATAGAATCCTGTATGCTTTGACGTTGTAAATTAATTGGTAAAGAGTTACCATGCTGGGTTACTTCACCATTAATTGCATCCTTAGAAACTAATTTCCCTTTATAAACAAATTTAATTTTATCTATTTGAATCAAAAGTTCGTTGTTTGTAAAAACAGTTGTATTCGTTGGAATACCTTTAGCGCCTTGACTTGGACTATCCATCGTAGACACCATACCTTGCTGCGTCGAATCAATATGAAAAATAAGTGGTAAAGACATCCCTGAAATGTTTAACTCTCCTTTCCAAGCGCCTTTTATGGATTGCGCTGAAACATGCGAAGTAGAAAATAAAATATAGAATGTAAAAAATAAAAAATTAGCAAAACAAAGTATTAAGGTTGCTTTTGGTTTTAAAAATAAGGTAAAAAAAATAGATCTCATAATAGTAGTATTTGATGTAAATTTAATGGTTTATAGTAAAATTCAGTGTGTTCATCGCATTATTTGTTTTTAGAAAAAACATAGTAACAACTAAAAACGTATAGCATGAATTAACGATGTAATTCCGCTAAATATATTTGTTCTAATTGACCAGGAGTTGGTATGTATATTGCTTTTTTATTTAAACGTTTTACATCCATGATTGTTGTATATCCACTTCGGGAAATAATAGAATCGCATCGGTAGAACAAAGCATCCATTTCTTTCCAAGTCAACGTGTCCAACACTTCCAAATTGGAAGGATAATCGAAAATATGGTATTTCCCCGAACAAATACATTTTATATTTTGATTTGTGCTACCTGCAAATTGAATAATTTCCTTAAATAACTGTTTTGCATATGGTTCTGGACCACTTATTACTGCCAAAACAAAATCTTCTTTTGGGGTTTTTACCGCTGAAAAACGAGATTGATTCCCGATATAATGAATTGGCAACGTTATAGTTGTTGTACTTAAAGCGCCAGCATACGTATGTTTTTCATCATCTAATACCCAAATAGAAGTAAACTTTTTAAGCTGATTGGTATGCCAATAATTTGCAATTTTTTGAATCCCCCCCAGAGGTAAAGTGACTTGATGCGTTACACATATGGAAGGAATATCATTATTTCTAAACCCATACCGATGGTCTGAAATAATCAATGTTATTGGATTTGATAGACAAAATGTATTGACAAAATCAAATTCATTGGAAATTATATGTTTAAATCGAAAAAAATTAGTCGCCATTTCGTAGGACCATTTACCTGAACCTGAAAAACGAAAATCATAACCATCCAAAGTGACAAAATGAATCGATGGGAAATACTCTTCTATAATAGCATTTTGCTTCTTATTACCAGCAAAATAAATCGTATTATTTTGAGCAACTAATTGTTCGATAATAGGAATAGAGCGCGCTACGTGCCCAAATCCCCAATCGTTACATGCATATAAAATAGTTTGACCGAATACATCTGTTAGGTTCATCCGTCAAAGGTAGAAATTTTGTACCTTTAAGCAGTAAAATGAATGTATTTACGCATTAAAACATACCTATGCAACGTACTATTATCACCACTGGGGATGGATCAAAAACAATTCACTTACCTGAATGGAATGAAAATTACCATTCTTCACATGGTGCAGTGCAAGAAGCAAAGCATGTATTTTTAAAACACGGTTTAGAATTATTTTTGGGTAAATCCGAAATTCATATTTTAGAGATTGGATTTGGCACTGGATTAAATGCGATTTTAACTCTAGAAGCATCTTTACATGTAAACGCACAAATCTGCTATTATGGTTTAGAAGCCTTCCCTATTTCCCAAGAAGAAATGGTTGCGCTAGAATATGAAAACTTACTCGGATCAGACTCTCTTAAACATAAATACACAGAAATCCATGCAACTCCATGGGATCATCCTCAGTCAATTACACCTAATTTCACACTCACCAAAATACAAGAAACACTTCAAAATCAAAACTTTAAATCGAACACTTACGACATAATCTATTTTGATGCTTTTGGACCACGCGTACAGGAAGATATGTGGACGAAAGAAATTTTTGAAAAATTATATAACTCCTTAAAACAAGGTGGATATTTGGTCACCTATTGCGCAAAAGGGCAAGTAAAAAGAGATTTAAAGTCTGTTGGATTCTTTGTAGAAACCTTACCTGGTCCTCCAGGAAAACGAGAGATGACAAGAGGAAGGAAATGAGTAACGAGTGATGGGTGACGAGTGACGGTAATTCCTTTCGACAGGATAAAGGTAAACTAGCCTTAGGAACCATTAAAAAGAGACAATAATAAAAGTGACTTAGTGAAAGGGAGTAATGAGATAAGAATGGGGTTATAATATCTAATTAAATTAGATCGGAATTAACATCGATGCGCTCATAAGTATCCTAAATCCCTAAGATTTAGCACTTGGTAAATACTATTTTTACGTGATTAATCAAGTAAATTTATGCACGAAAAGTTAGTATTATCTTTAGAAAATCAAATAGAGTTTCAAGAGTTTAAACTAACATCTTTGTTGGAAATTACCAATGCTATAAACACCAAACAATCCGTTGATACCCTTACAAAAATATTAGGATTCATTCTGAAAGAACAATTAGGTTTTTCAAAATTTATTCTCTTGCACAAACAAGAAACTTGGAAAACACTCTTAAAAACAGGAGTAAAAGGTTCTTTAAAAGAAGAAGAAATCATCTTTAACCTAGCTCGATTCAAAGAGATTACCACGATAGAATCTTCACCGTCCGAAATAATCGCACAATTTGATAGTGTAGTTCCAGTTTTTCATCAAAAAGCGCCACTCGCCTACTTATTAATTTCTGGTGATTCGTTAAAAAAAAATCCATCTTCCGAAACGATAAATAACATGCGCTTTGTACAAACATTGGCTAATATTATCGTGGTAGCTATTGAGAATCAACGTATGATGCAAATTAGTATCAAACAAGCGCGCTTAAAGAAAGAATTAGAAGTAGCTTCGGAAATGCAAAAAATGTTGTTCCCATCTGATTTACCATCCAACCGCAAACTAGATGTACATGCCAAATACACTTCAAGGCATCAAGTTGGTGGGGATTATTACGACTTTATACAATTATCTGAAGATGAGTACATTATATGTATAGGCGATGTATCTGGAAAAGGAATAAGCGCAGCAATGTTAATGGCGAATTTTCAGGCGACATTACGTGCATTATATAGTTACCAGCAATTTGAGCTTGATTTTCTGATTGAAGAATTGAATAAAAAAGTTATGAAAAATGCGAAAGGAGAAAAATTTATCACCTTTTCATTGCTAAATATAACATAGAAACACGAAAACTAACCTATATTAATGCTGGACATAACCATCCTTTTCTAACAAATGGAAAAACTTTTGAATTATTAGACAAAGGAACTATTGGACTTGGTATGCTAGAAGATTTACCTTTTTTAAAAGTAGGAAGCATTCAACTAGAACCTAATTCAACCTTGGTAATGTATACAGATGGAATTATTGAATTAGAGAATGAAAAAAATGAATTCTTTGAGTTAGATCGTTTGATTAAGTTGGTACATAATTATTACCCATTGAAAATGGAAGATATGAACAACATTATCTTCTCGAAATTAGATGAATGGAGAGCTTCTAGAAACTACGTGGATGATACAGCAATATTTAGTTGTAGGTTCTTTTAGTCTGATTGTACCTCGATACTTTAGGAAATTAAGGAAGCGTACAGTCACCTCCCTCGGTCCCTCCTCTAGGAGGGAAGCATATTGACACCTTCGAATTAGTATGATCGTTTATACATTTTATAAAAAAATCGAAAAGCAAAACACATCAAACTAAATGATAACTAGATTTTCCTGTCTCCTATCGCATCAAATACATTTTTCCAAATTCTTTTTTGAAATGATAATCAATCTCTGAGGAACGATGCTTAACTTCTTGTCCTTTGCTTTTCACAATAACTCTATATAAATAAATACCATTTGCTAATGGGTCTCCAAATTGGTCTTTCCCATCCCAAGCAAAGTTGGTGATTTGATTTCTACCAATTTGTAAAGGCCCTAATTCATCTTCCGAAATCTCGCGCACCACTTTTCCTGAGATTGTCATGATTTGTATTTGCATATTATCTGGAACTGAATTTCCAGTCAAGGTATACACAAAACGAGTACTTGAACTAAATGGATTTGGATAATTCGTTAAGTATGAAATGGAAGTTTCATTAATAACCTCAAAATTTATTACATATGCATAATCACCAGAAAGATTTCCATTTCGATCTTTTGCCTGAACCGATAGCGTATATTTTCCATCCAACATAAAGTTTCCTGTATGAAGTAATTTACATTTTTTATTCTGTACTGTTGCGGGAATAAATTGAATAATTTGATTACCATTTTTATCTATAAAAGGTATCCGATTCTTAACACCAAGGGGATTTGTAACATATACTTGAAAAAGAGCGGTATCCGAAATTGCATTCATGATCGCAAATTCATTTTCATCTTTTAAAGAAATTTCGATCTCTGGATTTGGACGAACTAAATCTTGGTTTAGAATATGTCTACCATCAAACGTAACATCTAATATAGGATTTGTTTTATCTGATAAAACATAAAAGTTTTTAGCAAGTAGATTATTAAAATGAAATTGTTCTGGTTGATCAGTTTGATTTAAGGAAACGTAAGGATTAACTTCCATCCACAAGGTGTTTTCACCTGCTAAACCTCCAGTGGTAATGGTGATAGTATCTCTAAAATTGGAATTTGACAATAATGGTGCTTTTCGGCTGTAGACAATTGGTTTCTTTTGTTGGTCCAGGTCTTCCACCCAATAATTTACTAGTAAAGAATCCATTGGAAAAGCGCTAACATTTCGAACATTCACCGAAAATTTATAGCTCATACCTTCATCTACCGTATCTTTTTCAGGTAACCACACATACCCATTACTTGGATCAATAACTGCCTCAGGCACCGGTTGAAACAACACGTGTAAACGCTTAATTTGCGCTGGTGAAAAATTCACAACATCCTTATATTTAGCAGTTAAACGAATATAAGGATACTTAGAAGCATTTATCATTGTGTTTAAATTACTTATCGAATCTTGCAAGGACATCAGTGTATCTATAACCTTTACTACCGCTAAATTTTTATCTAGAAGTTCAATTTCTAATACAGTAGAGTCTTTGGAGTTCGATTCTAAAGCAGCTTGTTTCCATGAAAGTGTATTCCATTGATTTGCAGGTCCAATAATTGGAGTTGATTCTTGGCCTGAGTTATCAAAAACACGAATATTATCCTCAATATAAATACGCTCTCCTTTTTGTTTAGCAAGAACTTCTTTCATTGTTCCTTTATCTCCTTTTTTTACAAAAAAGATAAATCCACGATTCGCTCTACCTGGTTTAATACTATCCGACCCTAGATCTTTAAATGTTTGAAACAAAGATGTAGCGGTATTATTCCAATATTGATACTCTGCAAATCTGTGTGAATATATAATTAAATAATGGCCATCTGGTACTTTATTCGTAACCATATCTTGAAAACCAGCCATATGCGATGGATTATTTTGATTAAAAATAAAAAACTTCTCAGTTCTAGATCTACATTTACCAACATCATTTAAATTACCGAACGAATTTTGCGGATTTTGCGTTAAATAATGTGTTTCCCAAGGTTTAAACGTTTTTGGATCAATAACTGCAACATGAATTGCAGGGACTACACCACATCCTGCATTTTCTTGCACTTCAGAATTAATAGCAAACATGGATAGATTATATTGATCTTGGTTACTTGGGCTATCATAAACTTGAATCTCCAATTTTTTTCGTATTGTATCAAAATTTCTAATACGATTTTCTAGATTATAATTCAATCCTGATAAACTATTGTCTTTTGACTGAAAAAAGTGAGCTTGAGCCCATCCATTTTTACTAGGAATATATTGAAAAGAACTTTCGTTCCAAATTAATTTGGTACTATCAACAGCAACTCGCCAATAATAAACCATGCTATCTGAGCAAATTAATTTTTCCGGTTGATTATTTAATTTATTTCTCCAATCTTTTGGAAAAACTTCTTTTACCCCTCCATAACCACTAACTATAGCCGTTTTACAAAATGGACTTAAAAATGTATTTGTGGTATCTAATTCAAATCGATAGGTTTTAAATGTTGCTAATGGATTGGATGTGGAAGCTTTTACTACTACACTATCTTTTGGCACAACAGCAAAATTATACGGATAAATAGGTGTTATACCGTCTAATTGCAATAAAACCTGTCTACTCGCTTGATTATTTTGGAATTCGTCAAATTGTTCAGACAAATAAGAAGGAATATCAACTAGCACATCGAAATTATTTAATCCTGCAGCGATATTAGTTTGTGTTGGAACTCTAAATCTAATTGTATCTATGTAATTTAATCCCAATAAGGTTTTGTAATAGACGGAATCAAATTTACTTTTGGGCATTTTACGATGTAATTCAACATTTAATGTATCCTTAAATGCACGACCAAGATTTTTTACTGCTACATTAATAGTTAAACTATCCACGGATAACACTACTTGTTTAGGTAAAATCTGTATACTTTGATTTGTGATTTCCAGTTCTGGTTTTTTATGATAGTTAACACGTAACATTGGATCCCCATTTAACAAAAAACCTAAACTTGTAAATTCATTTAATCTATTTGGATCTGAATTACACATGCTTGCGATGGTGTTTTTGATTTGAACACCCAGATAGTTCCCATAATTATTTTTTGCAATTTCGTTATATAAAATTGTAGCATATTTATCAAGATACGTATCGTAAGATACTATCCCAGGGGATAAAAAAGCTACAGCACCTTTATCTACAGCATTAACATATTTTTCAGAAAGGGTTTGATTGGCTAAATATAATTCACCTGCATCACAACCATTTGCAATAACTACAGGGTATTTTCCTTTATTTGTCCAATCTCTTGGATCCTGGATCGCTATATTAAATGACGAAGCTGTAGCATGGCCAAAAAATGTCATTAAAGATACTCCTTCATCAATTCTAGAATTAATATTAGCTAAATTGACTGGATCAATCGGTGCACTACTCTTTTTAATATAGGAAAACACCTCACCTCCAAATGAATTTGATTCGATGATGGTTTCTAATTTAGTTAAATAATTGGTGAATTTTTTTTGTTCTTCTGTTGTACTCCCTCCTGATAAATGTAAAATATGTTTTTGCCAATCTTTTTTTTCTGAATTATAGATTGAATTTTGATCTTGTTCTTTTTCGTAAGCAATAATTTTTGCAAGATAGTTTAATAATTCTTGATCATTATTTACAGAAATTCGACCAGTAGCTACCAATGGTGCAATATTCCCCTCTAATTTTCCTGTAAATCCATTATCTGAAGATGGATATCCAAAAGTTGGTAAAATTGATAATGCATTGTTATTTGGTACATTTCCTATCCCTGATACATTTTGTGTTCTTAATGCTTTATTATTTACTGCTTTTCCAAGTAAGAGTAGAGCGTTAGGTTTGTTTAAACTATTACGATACATTCTATGAACGAAACGTCTAATCGCAATAAAATGCTCAGGAATACCACCTCCAAATTGCATATATAATTCTTCAGCATTAGCAAAAACAACATTATGACTTCCGCCATCTACAGAAGTTCTAAATGCTGCATACTGCGCTGCACTTGATTTTAGTACACTTGGATAAATCATGATGATAGCACGTTCACTACTAATTGCATCATAATCAATAAAAGTTGCAGTACCATTGACAGGACTTATTGCAGATACTATTTTAATTTCACTCGCATCTACTACAATTAACTCTTGCTGCGAACCATTCAACGTATTAGGAATTAAAACCTTACAATTACCTGCAGCATCTATTGTTGGATTAGCCCAGATAGGTTTTGTTCCTAAAGTAAAAACAATAGGATTAATTAGTTTGTGATTGGTAATCGTTAAATTAATTTTAGTTGCAGCATTTGCATTATCCAACCAAAAATTACCATATCCTTTACCTTCTAAATTTGTTTTTTTAGGATAATTATATCCTAGCCAATTAATCCCTTGATTATCCGTCAAAGCACCTTGATCATTAATTATTGACCAATTTAAAATATTATCACTTTTATATTCTTTTACAGGTAAACTAAAACTATGCTGTATATATTTATGTCCGACAAAAATTGTATCAACGAGTATTTTATTACTGTTTTTCCACGTGTATCGAAAATGATGATTTCCTTTATTTGTAAATTGAGCTGCTGAATGTGAGGAAACTTTAGAATCAACTTGAATATCCGGCGCATCATAGCCTGTATAAATAAGATTTGGATCAAATAAATTTAAATCCAAACGAATATTTGAAGCCACTCCATCATAATTACTACAATATCCTTCACCTGGTAAATAAAAAGTAGAGGATAAATTATTTTCATCCATTGCTTCGTTGTAGTAATTTATGGCGTAATATGCATTCTTAGAAATCCAATAATTTGTTGGAGTATAATTGACATAATCAGTCGCAACCTCTTTTGTAAAACGTAGGTTATTTGATTTTGTGTTCCATGTAAAGAAATAATGTAGCCCATCATTTACAAGGCTATAGCTTGGATTTCCAATGTCCTTAGGGTTTTCATACAATACTGAATCTAACCAAGCATCATTATGTTTTGCGTGAAATAAAATATAATCGCCTGAATCTATTTTATTATCCCCACCATCTACAATGAATATCGGAACTTCACGTTCTCGACCAACTATTTGAATGTTTTCCGATGAAAAGGATGTTACATCAATTCCACTTGACCGTATTGCATTGTAATCAAGTTTATAAAGTCCATCTGAATTAACATAAAAAGAATAATATTTTTGGGTATAATTAATCCATTCATTACCATATTTTTGAGAAAAACTGGCAAAAGAAATAAATAACAATAGAAATATTACCGAGTAAATTCTCATCACTGACCCAAATTAGCAGGTTTGTCCAACAATAATTTGACCGAAAATACATTCGAATACAAAGCAGTGGATTGATCTCCAATATCTGTAAACGCATAATTTAACACCACTTGTGCAAACTGAATACCTACACCTATGTTCGGCTGAAAACTTAAACGTTTCTTTGAATCAATATCTGTAACATATTGCATATTTCCTATACCACATCGGAACATAAAAAACTTACGAATCCCAACTTCGACTCCTAAATGAGGGTCTAAACTAAATGGAGAGGCAGAAAATAGTACATTTCTTTTTCCGTCGGTGGTGATATCTATATCCAATTCACCCGCTACATAATCCCCTTTTAGATTGATTGGAAATTTGCCTTGTGTACCTAAGATAAAGCGTGGTAATGTGAATTCCATCCCGTTAGTTGGTATCACATTACCAGTAGTAGAAAAAACTTTTTTAGTTTCTTCATCTAAGGTGAAAACCCAGGCATTAAAGGTAGATGTGATATCGCGTGTCATCAAACCAAACCTCCAATTCTTTTTAGTATCATACTGTAATCCAGCATCCAAACCGAAACCCCATGCATTTGCGAAATTTCCAACAACTCTACGAATTAATTTCACACTTCCTCCAAAACGCAAACCTTCTATCTTCAGTTTACGTGCATACGCTAAAATAAAAGCATAATCAGCAGCAGAAAATAGAGTAATTCTATCGTAATTTACATTTCCACCATTATCGATTAACTGGGTTGTATTTGGAATATCGTCTACTGCAAAGCGAATCATTGAAAATCCAATTCCACTTTTGTTATCAATAGCATGTGCTAAGGATATGAAATCATACTTGGCAATTCCTGCAAAATATTCGGAATGCATCGCGCCTACTTCCAACCATTTTTTTGTTAATGCGAGTCCCGCTGGATTCCAGTAAGTAGCACTAGAACCTTCTGTACTTGCAACAACAGCATTGGATTGTCCAAGGGCGTCTGCTCCAACACCAATTTGTAAAAATTCATTGGAATACTTAGGAGCTGTAGTTGTTGTTTCTTGCGCGTTTATAGAACCGAACAAAACAACAACAATTAGTATTATAAAAGAAAAAAGAGGCTTCATAGGTAAAATTTGTACATCAACTAACACATATTTTTTAAAAAAAATTGTGTTCTTTGCATTCCAACTTATTTTTAAAACATAAAAGTAAGAAAAGATACGTTGATAAAGACTACAAAATAGATGAAAAGCGCGCTAACCATGTTTAATATCCCGAACCTATTTACAGCATCGAATATGTTGTGTGGGATTTTGGCTATCTTACTTTCTGTTTCCGGAAGAATTGATTTAGCCCCTTTTGCGATTTATTTAGGTGCAATCTTGGATTTTTTCGATGGATTTTTAGCACGTAAGTTAAACCAACAAGGAGAATTAGGTAAACAAATGGACTCATTAGCAGATATGATTACGTTTGGCGTTGCTCCTGGAATAATGATGATGGTGTTGTTAGCAAGTGTACTAAATCCAACTTTCAACACTAGTAATGATACTCCTTTAGCTTGGAGCGTTCAAATTTCGTTTGCTTTGTGGGTAGAAACTATCATAACCGGAAAACCTAGTTCATTTATACCATTCCTTGGTTTAATCATTCCATTCTTTTCCATTTTCCGTTTAGCAAAATTCAACATTGATACACGTCAAAGTGATTCTTTCATTGGTTTAAACACCCCTGCAAACACTATATTCTTCACTTCTTTTCCATTGTTGTGTTTTTACTATCAAGGTAATCATTCGTTTGCAGGTGAATTGGTTCGTACGATTATAACACCATCGATTTTGGTTCCGTTAATTATTTTAATGTCCTTATTATTAGTCTCTGAAATCCCTTTTTTTTCCTTTAAATTCAAGCATTTTAAATGGAAAGGGAATGAACTTCGTTTTTTATTCTTAATAACTTGTGGAATATTAATTCCAACAATATTGGTGTGGTCCATTCCAATTATTATACTTTTGTATATTATTTTATCTGTAGTCGAAAATTTATTCATTAAAAACAAACAATATGAAGTTTAAAGCTGAAATCGATGTAATGCCATTGGATGCATTATTAGACCCACAAGGAAAAGCTGTATCAAGCAGTATGAAAAACATTGGATTACCAGAAATTGATGGTGTTCGTATTGGTAGACATATTCGTTTGTTTGTAGAAGCAGCGTCTAAAGACGAAGCATCTGCTAAAGTAGATACAGCATGTAAAAAATTACTTTCGAATCAAATTATGGAGAGTTATACGTTTGAATTAGTGGAAGCGTAAGACTTCTTTAAAGTATACTGAAAGCCACCTGTCTCAGGTGGCTTTTTTATTTTAAATATACTAGCTCAAGGGTAAATAGGGCAAGAAGTATTTTCTTTTAACGCAGAGAATCAAGAGAAAAGTGACTTTGTTAACGGAGTTTTTGAGGTCGCAGAGGATTCTAACTGTGTTAGAAATTGTGATGGTAATTATTTTGACTTTGTTAAAATAGACTCTGCGTTCTCGAAAAAGCAAATACGTCATGATTCTCAAAAAAATCTCTGCGTTATAAAAAATACAAAACAAAAACATTTCCTACATTTATCGTATGAAAATCCCTAACCTCATCGGCTACCATACTTCCGCAGAAGGAACAATAATCTTTCAAACTATTAATCCCATTACGGATAAGTCCCATCCTGCACTTTTTATTGAAGCAACGAAGGAAGAAGTTAATCGCAGTGCAATTTTGGCGAAAGCTGCCTACCGAACTTTTTCTAGGACATCATCGAAAGTACGCGCGCATTTTTTACGCGCTATCGCAATCGAATTAGAATTATACAAAACCGATTTACTTGCTACTTACACATCGGAGTCTGGCCTGAATGAACAACGTGCAGAAATCGAATTTTCACGAACCATATTTCAACTACAAGCTTTTGCAGATTTAATTTCTTCGGAAAACTGGGAAATTAAACACCACGTAGAAGCAGACCCTAGCAGAATTCCGACACCAAAACCACAACTAACAAAATACAAATTAGGGATTGGACCGATTGTTGTTTTTGGTGCAAGCAATTTTCCATTCGCATATTCAACAATAGGTGGTGACACTGTTGCTGCTTTGGCTGCTGGTTGTCCAGTCATCGTAAAGAGTCATCCATTTCATGCACATACAAGCTATAAAGTAGCACAATTAGTCGTTAAGGTAGCACAAGAACTTGGTTTACCAGAAGGTGTATTTTCGCATGTAAACGCTATAGGATATGAAGTTGGTCAACAATTGGTACAACATCCATACATTCAAGCAGTAGGATTTACAGGAAGTATTCAAGGAGGTTTGGCCTTACAACAATTAGCGCAACAACGGGAAGTTCCAATTCCTGTATTTGCGGAAATGGGAAGTTTAAATCCAGTTGTCATATTCCCCTCCGCTTTAAAGCAGCAATCAGAAAGCATAGCTAATAAATTAGCATTGTCGATTACACAAGGTTCAGGTCAATTTTGCACCAAACCAGGCGCACTATTTTTCATTCAATCGGATGAAACAAATTATTTCTTAGAAACATTTAGATCACTATTTGAGCAACAAGCAAGCTATTCGATGGTGCACCCTACTATTGCGCGCACATACACCAAACGAGCCAAACATGTATTAAATCAAGCAGATGTAAAACTTTTCGCACAAGGAAATGAAAATGAAGCATGTAACTCAGGTGTACCTCAACTATCTATTACCGATGGAAAAACATTTAACACGAACACAATCCTTCAAGAAGAAGTTTTTGGTCCACATGCACTTTTAGTGATTTGTGAAGATCAAAACGAATTGGAACAAATTTTGGAAAACATTCCTGGTCAATTAACATTCTCCATTTTTCAAAAGGACGAAAACATACAAACAAGCAATTTGTTTTACCTAGCACAAGAAAAAGCTGGTCGCGTTATTTTGAATGGTGTACCAACAGGAGTTGAGGTAAGTCCTGCTATGCAACACGGCGGACCTTTTCCTTCTTCTTCAGACAGTCGCTTTACAGCAGTTGGAACGGATTCAATTGAGCGGTTTTTGCGAGGGGTTTCAATTCAAAAATGACATAAATATCTTTTATAAGAGATAAAAAACATTAAAAATATCTTTTTCAAAAGATAAAAACTATTATATTTACACTATATAAAGTGTAAGTAATGCGAGAAATATTCAAACAAATCATCGTTCAACGCCAAGATTGGCTCCGAAAAATCGATGTACAAACAAGAAAAGTTGAACTAGAAGCAAATGCAAACTATGTGTTTACTGGGTTGCGACGCGCTGGAAAAACTTACTACTTATATCAAATCATTCAATCGCTGGTTAAGAAAAACAATTTTGATTCTATCCTTTTCATCAATTTTGAAGATGAGCGATTAATTGGGATGACCCATATTCATTTCAATGAAATATTAGAAGCTTATAAAGAATTATTCGACCAACAGCCTATCATCTTTTTAGATGAAGTACAAAACATCGAACATTGGCAAAAATTTGCACGACGCTTAGCCGATGAAGGTTATCGTGTATGTGTAACTGGAAGTAATGCAGAAATGCTGAGTAGTGAAATTGCAACCACATTGGGAGGTCGTTATATCAATAAAGAAATTTTACCCTTATCGTTTAGCGAATATTTATCCTTTCAAAAACTAAAATTTTCTGCAAACGCCTTGTATTCCGAGGAACGCTTTGAGATAAAAAAACAATATGTAGAATACTTAGAATATGGAGGGTTTCCAGAACTTCTCCACCTAGATAATAAGCGCGATTTTTTATCCTCTGTATATCAAAAACTATTTTATGGAGATTTGGTTGCACGTTACAAAATTTCGAATCCGAACTTATTAAAATTCTTAATCAAAAAACTTGCAGAAAGTGTCAACAATGAAACTTCTGTAAATCGCATTAAGAATTTGATAAAATCGACTGGGGTAAGTATCGGTAGTAATACCTTGTTCGATTATTTAAATCATTTGGAAGCCTCTTTTTTGATTGCTCCGATTACCAATTTTTACAGCAAGTTTGTAGAAAAAGAAACCAATAAAAAGTATTACTTTTTAGATACTGGAATACTAATGTTGTTTTTAAACGATCAAGACACTAAGTTACTTGAAAATCAAATCTACATCGAACTTAGAAGAAGAGGTTACGCTCCTTATTTCTTGAAAAGCAAATTAGAAGTTGACTTTTATGTGCCCGAAGATAATTTATTAATTCAAGTTTCGTATAGTATCTCAGACATCGAAACACGCAAACGTGAAGTAAAAGCGTTGGATGTAGTCATGAAATCATTGGAAATTAAAGAAAGTTGGATTATTACCATGGATGAACGAGAAATCATCGAAACGGAAAATGGAAAAATTCGTGTGATACCAGCATTTGAGTGGTTGAGAAAAGTATAACAGTTTAATGTATACGTGAAACTAAATTGCAATAAAGTAAAAAAATTCCTGTATACATTAAACACAAAACCGGTACAAATCCTCCAGTTAATTACCTAATTTGTACCGTTTTTTATGTAAATTATTTTAAACACCCTAGTAAAATCATTGTTTTAAATTTGGAATTAGTAGAACAATTAGGTTCTGGTATTCCAAGAATTCTTCAATATTATGGAAAGGAATCTTTTCAGTTTACGGAAAATTTTCTACGAATGACTTTTAGAAAAAAATCAGGTAGAGTCAATCCCATTTTTAGGTGGTCAGACTGGTGGTCAGACTGCAAGTTTGAGTTATCAATTATCTGAGCGTCAAATCGAAATATTAAAACTAATAGAATCAGATTTAAAAATCACAAGAAAGCAAATTGCAGAAAAACTTGAAATCAATGAATCAGCCATACAAAAACATATAAATATCCTAATTGAAAAACAAATAATCCAACGAATTGGTACTTATAAAGGATATTGGAAAATACTTGTTTAAGCACATAATATTCATGTCTTGTACTAATTTTCTTAAGCAAAAAAAATCCTGCAACCGATTGGCGCAGGATTTAAGGTTAATTTAAAATGAAAATCAAAAAATTAACTGATTATGTAATTTGGAAATCGAAATTTATGTTTTCAAGTATTCATAATTTGATTGAATTTAATAAATTATATCTAAAGAATTAAACGCATAATTAGTCTTTAACACATCTAATAGAAGCACCAATATATTTCTTTATATTTCCAAATTCTAAAGCTTTACCATAAGCTTGTATTTTGTGTGATTGGGCTAAATCTGATTGATAAGTAGTACTCCAATTAGGTTTGTATCTACTCCAAAACCAAGCATTATCATTCATACCAGATCCACTAGATTCCATAGAACCACCAGCACGAGCACTAAATCCTGAAGAATTCGTAGCCTCTGTATTAGAACTCGACCAATTAGTTGTTCCAACCTCTTTCATCTTTCCTCCAGCAACAAATGTACCTCCTAAAATATCGATTGTTATTTGCCATTCGTCCTCCCAAGCTGCATGCCATCCTCTTGGACATACATTTTTATTTCCATTTGTTGTAGTATCTAAGACATACCAATTATACAATTTACCATAATTTTTATTATATGTAACGTCATTATTATAATAACACCATGCACCTGAAGTTAATGTTAGCCATTGATTACCATCTGTTATATTATCAATATATGTACCATCATTATAACGTGTAACTTTCAAGTTTTCAGCCATCCATTCATATTTACCAATCTTAACAGTTTTGTAACTATTTCCATCGCCATCATATAATACACCATAACTAATTTGCTTTGGATTAGCATTAGTTATTCCAGGAATAATCACAAAACTTCCATTATTAAATTTAAGCGTATCCCCTTCAGAAACTGATACTATTAAATCTGACGCATCTCCTTTAGGCCCTGTTAATCCAATAGGTCCTTGAACACCATCTTGCCCTGGAAAACCTTGTTCGCCTTTCGGACCTGTTAAACCGATTGGTCCTTGAATTCCATCTTTTCCAGGTAATCCTTGATCTCCTTTAGGCCCTGTTAATCCGATCGAACCTTGAATTCCATCTTTCCCAGGTAATCCTTGTTCGCCTTTTAGACCTGTTAATCCAATCGAACCTTGAACTCCATCTTTCCCGGGTAATCCTTGTTCGCCTTTAGGACCTGTTAATCCAATTAAACCTTGAACTCCATCTTTCCCAGGTAATCCTTGATCTCCTTTTGGCCCCTGTAAACCATCTTTTCCGTCAGCTCCATTAATTCCATCCTTTCCTGCCGGGCCTTGCAAACCTATATCTCCTTTCGGACCTGGTTGGCTATTCGCTGCATACAATGCATACGGTACACTCATCAACTCACTAACAGCAGTCAATTGATAATTAGTGCCTCCAGCTACATCGGTTTCCGTTTTTACAAAATATGGTCCTTTCGACCAATCGATTTTTGCAAAATCTCCCGTTGTATTTTTTCCTCCTCCTATACTCAATGATGCTAATCCATTTGAATTCGTCGTTGGTGTATGTAATTCAGAATAAACAGAACTACCTGTTTCATTTCCTTGTAAAATGCTAATTCTAACACCTACTGTTTTTTCTATTACCAAGGTATTGTTCGTCCCACGAATAACTGCTTGGTAACTCATTTTAGCAGGTGATTGTGCCCATAAACTTACAGACAACAACACTGCAGAAACTAATGTGTAAATCTTCTTCATAACTACTGATTTTTAATAATTTTAAACGATTGTACTTTTTTACCTTCGTGGTGTACTTCCACGAAATAGGTTGCTGTAGACAATTGATGCATTTCAATTACAGTCTCTTGTCCTTGTAACTTGGCTTCCGAAACTAATTTACCTTCTATATCTAATACCCGATACATCAGTGATTCTTGTCTGTAATTACCTACGCGAAGAGTTAGGTTATCTGCAGTTGGATTAGGATACGCACTCAACGAGAAGTTAAAAACATTTTCTTCCAAATTTAATGTCGAGATTTGATACGCTTGTTGCACACCTTGGCTTACAGAACCATTTGTATTGGAAACACTAACATAAGCAACTTGCCCAATAGAATAACTTACTGATCCATTAGAATTAGCGACATTTCCATCTGATGCATTCACCGACTGTTGACCAAAAACAGTTAATGCGCATAAAAAACTCACTATGGAAACTAAAGTTTTTTTCATAATTATTAGTTTTTAATTTTACCTACTCGTAAGCTTTTCGGAATCCGCTTTGACAAAATAAATGTAACTACCTGAAATATAAGTTTAGTTTGAATATTGTTTAAAATTAAGTCGAGTACTAAAGGTTAATGTCCCTAAATTATTCCTACTTTTTTCTTCTGCCAACGTAAATCCAGCTTTCCTTTCCCTTCAAAAAAATAAGTTTTAGTAAATCGATTATATTTAATTGGTGCTTTAAATTCTGTTTTGATAATCCCAATATACTTATACACCATGCGTTCAGACACGCCTAACTTGGAAGACAGCTCTTTTGGAGTACCTGTTTCCCCAGCGTGAATTGCTTCTATTAATTGTTGAATTTTAATAATCATAGTCTTTTATTAATTCGCCTCCCACTCCCACACCAATTGTCCTGGCTCCAGAAAACAATAGGTTTGTTTGTACCGATTGTAATCGATTGGTACATTAAACTCATTTTTTAGAATGCCTACATAGATATAAATCATACGCTCGGATACTGCTATTTTTTTTGCGGCTTCTTCCGGGTTACCCGTTCGCTCCTTATGAACCAAATGAATAAAATGTTTAATTTTCTGAATATTCATACTAACACAATTTTATTGAAAGTCGAACAAAATCAAAAATTGTCCCTCTACTAGCATTGAAAAAAAAGCAAATAGGGTAATATACTTACAATACAAATGCAAAATAAACCTAACACACTGAAATATAAGTTCAGTTGTATTTTAGAAGCAAAAAAAATGAAATGATTCGCATTAATATTTTTTTACCTTTGTACACCATCCAACTTGATCGATGTACAAAAAACACTGGGAAGAATTTATAGAGGGAAACAATGCAGCACTCACTTTCGTGTATGAACCTTTGTTTCAACCTTTATTGTTTGTTGCATTAAAATATGTCCGAAACACCGAAATTGCACAAGATATCACGAACGAACTGTTTACCAGTTTATTAGAAAGTGACATTGCCGACCGACAAAGCAAATGGGGACAAATTCGGGACATTCAAGCTTTTCTTTCGACTATCATTAAGTGTAGGGCCCTAGACCATATTAAAGTAGAACAGAATAGACGCAGGTTGTGTGACGAAAACCTTACAAATCCGATTTTTACCGATGAAAAAAGGAAAGAAGAACTAGCTCATTTAAACGTATGTATACTACAATTATCCTTAGAAGAGCAAAAATTAGTTCAACTTCATTTGGCAGGGTATAAAAACGATGAAATTGCAGAAAAACAAAACTACAGTGAAAAAACAGTGCGCAATAAGTTAAGTTTATCGCGCAAGAAACTGATTTATCTTTGGAAAAACTTAATTTTAATCCTAGTATGGCAACTTTAGCAGAACTGATACGCTTATTGGATTATCCGACTTTTTTATCGGAAAAAATACGCCAACTTAAAACACTGGAATCTACATCGGAAGAGGTTACTGGTTTTATCGTTTTATACGACCAATGCAATGGAGATGTTCAACAAATTAAAAATTATTTAGTCGTATCCAAAAAAAAAATCACCGAAAAATCACTACCTAAAATTCGCCGTTTACGTTGGATAAAATATGCTGCTGTTTTTGCTGTTATTCTAGGAATTGGCACCTATTTGATTACCTCAAAATCCACCAAAAACTATTACAAAACATATGCGGATAGCGATCCTGGACTCCCTGTATTCATGTCTATTGAAAAACATGCATTGGATCAATGGATGTTAACATACAAAGATCAAAACTATCCAAAAGCATTGAAAACTGGAATTGAATTACTTAAAGAAAATCCTACCAATGATACCATTCAGTATTATATAGGAGTAATACAATTAGAATTAAATCATCCAATGCAAGCAGAGCTTTATTTTTCAAAAATAAACACTCAAAAAAGTGTATTCTCAGAACAAACCACTTGGCTAAAGGCTATTTGTAGTATATCTACCGATAAAGTAAAAGCAAAAAAAATGTTGGAAACCATTGCGCAATCAGCTAGTTTTTACAAAGCGAAAGCGACAGAAATTTTAGCGGAAGAGTTTTGACTCTTCGACTTCGCTCAGAGTGACAAACTCGATTTCGTTCAGAATGACAAACTCGACTTCATTAAGAGGAAAGGAGCAGTGGTCAGACTGAGCGGAGTCGAAGTCGCCTTGTAATAACAAATCCTAAACCCATTAATAGCGCTAGCCCTACTATAAAATACCAAATCACATACGATTTACCTATTTCAACAGAAGAAACATCTCCCATAACTTGTAAACCTGCCCAATAAATTGGATTATATCCTTCTTCGGAGGTAACGTTTTGCAAATAGGTTAATTTAGCATTGCGTAGCGCCCAATCTTTCATCTCTCCGTTTTTTAATCTTTCAAGAAAATCTGATAAAATTTCTGCCCCCACTTTATCGTCTAATACCGAATTCGAATATACACAGGAACTAGCACCTGAAAATAGATAAGCAGAGGCGATTGAAAAAGAAGAACCAGAACTTATCGTTTGACCAACACCTCCTTCGCAAACTGCTAATATTGTCAGATTATTAGGTGTTCGATGTTTACAAATTCTTCTTATCGACAATTTGGAAATCCCTTTATCCAAATATGCTTGATCTACACGGTGACTTCCAGATGATGCATGTGCAGCAATTAATCTCAAATGAGCGGATTCGTTTGGTGATTGTATGCTTTTTAATTGGTTTTTAACAATCCAATTGGTAAATACAGCTTTGGTAAAATGAATATTACTTAACGTTTTACTTTCTAAATAATTTGGGAAAATGGTATTTACAGTTCTAATTTTTCCATTAGATTTTTCCGAAAACAACCTAAAAGAGGGTTGTGTGAATATCGGATATTTGTATAGTAAAAAGGAACGATTGATCTTTGAATTTACCGAATCTGTTAAAAGACTTTCTAGATTTACCTTATCCAAAAATGGACTTTTCGTTATCAATACTTTTCTAACATTCTTTGGGAAATATTTTTCTAAAGGTTTAAAGAATCGAAAATACACTTCTGAATGCAATTTAAGACTTGCAGTATTCCATGTAGCTTCATTCAATTTATCTAAGTTTAAATTTGTTATTTTTCCGAGATTGACATATTTAGAACCAAGGTTACTTTTTACAATTGCGTATGCATACTTATTATGTATAAATCCAAATTCTCCATATTGTATTAGAACATAGTTTTTAGCAAATAACTTTTCTAACTTTTTATAAAAAGAACTATATGTGATTGTGTTTTTTACCCATTGTGTTCTATTTATTTCAGCATAATAAAAGGACGAATCTAAAAAATGTTTATTACATGTTTTTATGTACAAGTTATTATAACAAGATACCATTGCATTATAAGGAGAATACCCATACATATCTGTGAAGACACGCAAATCGACATCGACATTTTTTTTGGAATAAAGTTCATAAATTGGCACCAACGATTTCAATTTCTGCAATTGATCCCGGATTAATCGAATATTTTTAGTTTTTTTGAAAAGTAAGTTTCTAGTAAGTGTGCTTAAATTAAATGTATTCAAACTTGCACCTTGAAAATCATTCCCATGGTGATTTTTAATTTGTAAAAGCGTTGCATAAGCACTATCGTAATAAGAATTTGAAATTTCTAATTCAGATTTCATATAACTAACCAATCCTAAAGAATTATAAAACCCTGTTTTCACGGGTAAATTTAACGGGTTATTACATTTTAAAATTTGAATTGCCTTTTTGAAAAAGTAGATTGCTTCTTGATAATACAACTTATCAGATGTAGGATTGACCCGATCCAAATTCATATTACCTCTCGATTTACAATAATCCAATTCGTATATCGTGTATTCTAGATGATGTTTTTTTAACAAAAAATAAGCACTATCATATTCCGCATTCATTTGGGCATATTTAGCATGTGTATTTCTTCGCGTAGTAGCTATATTTTGGTATAATTTGATCCATAAAACCGATTTTCGTTGTGGATCCAAGCGATGAAATTCTGGATAGATTTTTTTATAGATCGCTAAAGATACTTGTGGTTTTACTTCGTAATTATAATAGCGAATCAAACCAATAGCGTATTCTACTTTATCATCAATAGAAAAATTCTTTTTTTTTGAAGCAAAATAGTTGGCGCTATCTAATTGCTTTTTGTAATCTTCTACAAATAACATCGCATAAAAACTATATGCTATTTCGTAATACAGTCTTGATTTTTTTTCTGGAGAAATGGATGTTTTTAACTCAGTCCGAAGCGCATATACAGATTTGGTATAATAGCCATGCGCATACCAATAATGTGTTTCTGACTCTAACGAAAAAACATATGAAGAAATAAAAAAACTTAAACAAATAAAGAGAAGTCGATGAATTTTCAAAGTAAATTAATTTTGTTCCTTTTGTAAATTTAAATCGAATCTAAATTTATTTTCAAAAAAATCGAAGGGAATAAAAACAATTACATAGCCAATAAATTCTATAGAATTAATTCCCATAAAAACATAATTAACTAACCCAAATAAAACTAAGAGTACCACAAGTGTTTTATCGTATTTTTTCGTAAAAAAACCAATTAAAAATGTTAATTCTAAAATAGTTGCAGATAAATAAAAAAACTCACCACTTATTGGATAATTATTGACAAACCTAGTAACAAATGCAAACCATGAATCGGGTGAATGTACTAAATTATAGCAATGTTGATTTTTTAAAATATTAGCAAATTGATCAATTTTAAAGATTGAACCTCTGAATAGTTTCCATAAACCAGTTGAAATAAACACAAATAGAAAATAATATCGAATAAGTTCCCAAAAAATTAAATTCAATTTTGATTTATTAAATAACAAAGGAATAAATAGAAAAATAATACTCGTCAAAAAATGTTTATGTAAAAAAGTAACGGATCCAAAATAAAGATAAAAAATGATGAGTAGAATTAAATAAATATATCTCAAGATTCTATTTTCATTAATAAACATTACAATAGGCAATACTAACAAACAAATATCTAGGATAATTGATATATAAACCGATTTTGAGATAAACTGAGGTATTCCTGATAAAAAAAACAACCAATAAGTATTATCAATTGAAGGGAAGAAAAATGACGAACCTTGTAAAAAATAAAAAGTTGTTTGTTGAAATGCTTTAATTAAAATAATTACAAAACAAAAAATAAGTACAATATGATTTTTAGTAAGTTTGATGTTCATTACCCCTTATTTAATATCGAAAAATAGTATCTGAATTAATTAATTCAACTGTATAATCCGAAGATAACAGATAGTTATTTAAGGTTACATACACCAAATTTCCTTTATATTTTCGCTGATATGTTTTATAAATAAAGGTTTGGAAAAATTTTGAAGAACCCTTAGTATTGACCAAATGTTGATGGAAATACTTGTAAATTAAGCTAGTAGTATCCGAATTAAACCTTTTTTTTAAAACTTTAGCTACTGGATCACCTGTCGTAATAACCTCTTGGTAACTTTGTATTGGTTTTTCAAACAAACAAAAATCCGATTCGTCAATTCCAAGATTATTTATTGAAATATCTCTATGAAATTTTAAAACTTGCAAAGTATCCGATTTTGGAAAATATTCAGAATACATGCCGTAATTTAGAAAAGGAAACGTCTCAACACCTTTGTATGTAAAAAATATTTGTCCAACTATAAAGGTAACTACAACACAAAAAAGTATCTTATGATTAATATAAATCTGATATAAAAACGTGTTTTTTAGCTTATTCACTTCGTCAATTGCTTAAACACCTCTTCTAAAGTTTTTTCTTCTTTACGAAGGGTCAAAACCAATAAATTATTTTTTTGTGCAAATTGTGCGATTAATTTTCGAAGATCCACAGCGTTATCAGATTCTACCAGCCAAGCATTCGACCCAACGGATTCTACAGTCGTAATTCCTATTTCGTTCTTTAAGGCATTTTTAGACAATTCACCTTCAAATTCAACGTATACCACTTGTTTGTTTTCTTCGTATTGTAATTCTGCAGCAGTACTATTAGCTACAATTTTACCGGACTTAATGATGATAACACGGTCGCAAATCGCTTCTACTTCTTGCATAATATGTGTTGAAAGCATTACCGTTTTAGATTTACCAATACGTTTAATTAACTCTCGAATTTCCACCAATTGATTTGGATCTAATCCAGTTGTAGGCTCGTCCAAAATTAAAACTTCTGGATCGTGAATGATTGCTTGTGCTAATCCTACGCGTTGGCGATATCCTTTGGAAAGCATCCCGATTTTTTTGT
Organism: Flavobacteriia bacterium; assembly: GCA_947463445.1. Classification (GTDB taxonomy): domain Bacteria; phylum Bacteroidota; class Bacteroidia; order Flavobacteriales_D; family Crocinitomicaceae; genus CANHVK01. Next base: position 26,212 of record CANHRS010000029.1, read on the forward strand.
TTTGCTCTACCTCTAAGCCAACTTGTTGTATCATTTCATCAATACGCGCTTTCAAGTTAGGCACTTTATAGATTTTTCCAACAAACTCTAAGTATTCACGCACATACATATCCAAATACAATGGATTGTTTTCTGGTAAATAGCCTATTTTTTTTCGTGTCTCTAAAGAATCCACATCTACTTCCAACCCGCAAATCTTCACATCACCGGATGTAGCAGGAATAAAACCTGTTAAAATCTTCATCGTGGTTGATTTTCCTGCACCATTTGGCCCTAAAAACCCAACGATTTCACCTTTTTGAATGGAAAAAGAAATATCGTTTACAGCTGCTTGTTGGCCGTAAAACTTGGAAAGATTTTTTACTTCGATAGACATAAATAAGACTTTGGAATGCTAAGGTAAGGAAAATCTACTTGTTTCCTCCTCGTGTCTCCGCTAAGGTATAAAAGAAAACTAGACCATATCCAATCGCTAACATTACATGGAAAGGTACCATCCCTAAATCTTGGTAAATAGCACGATTAATTGCAGTGAAGGCAAATAATAAAAACATTACACCTTCTCCGATTGTAAGAATAGAAATACTTTTCTTGTCGTATTTATTTCCTTTAAATTCACTTTTTACGGCAACATTAAATTTAGGTGTACGCACAAAAGAACTTTTAATTCCTAAATACCCTTCAATCACTGCAATGGTATTACTTAAAGAAAGTCCCATAGAAACAACTAAAAACTGCACAAAACGACCAAAGAAACGGAAAAAGGAACTTACTGTATTTTCCGTTTTATCGCGGTAAGACAACCAATAGTAATACATTAAGAAAATAGTACTAATGATAAAGAAAGAACCAAAACGAATAATGGAATTCAAATCCGAGAAACTATCTTTAATATGTAAAACCGGCATGGTCAATAAAGACAAGGTTAAGATAAATAAGAAAACGGAGGAATTAAACAAATGGGATAAAGCATGCACTCGGTCCGAAAACTTCACGTTTTTCGCTTTCACTACTTGCCAGAACATTTTACGGAAACATTCTGCTCCACCTTTCATCCAACGGTGTTGTTGACTTTTTAAAGCAGACATCGTGATTGGTAATTCTGCAGGAGAAATTACATTTTCCAGATATTTAAATCTCCAACCTTTGATTTGTGCACGGTAACTTAAATCTAAATCTTCTGTTAAGGTATCGTGTTCCCAGCCCCCTGCATCTTCAATACACTTCTTTCTCCA